>JAJRTI010000514.1 GCA_024278415.1 Planctomycetota bacterium
CGGCCTGCGGCCGCAACCCTGGGCTAGAAGCCGGAAGCCCGTTGGGCTTCCAAACAGCGTTGCGTCAAGCGGAAACGCTGTCCATCGAACTCGCGCACGTTCATGGGGCCAACGGCTGTTGCAATCGGCTGAAGTGTTACGGCCTGTCTTCCTTGCATCTGCACCTGCCTGCGCCGCCGCGCGGCAGGCAGGCCCGACTGGACTCGTGAGAAATGCGGGGTAGTGCTGCATTCCGTAGATTCGGCCAGTGTTTCTGAGACAACTGAAAGCCGCTCGTTCGTAGTACGACCCGTAAGGGCCTCCCGTCAGGCGACCCTTACGGGTCGCACTGCGAACGCCTTTGCTTCCGGCAACGCCATTATGGCTGAGGCCCGGGACATCCGACCGCCTCATCCCGCCGCGAGCAGCGCCTTGATGAAACCGATGGCTTGGACTTGGGCCAGCACTTTCTCGTCGCCTCGCCACGGAATAGAGGGGATGTGCTCAACCGCCAGAAGCCCATCGTATCCCACCCTCTGTAGGGCCTTCAAGGCTCCTGCAATGTCCACCTCGCCTTCGCCCAGAGGCGCTTCCACGATCTTCTCGCTATGGCTTTGCGTTCGGAGATCTCGCACGTGCACTAGGTAGATCCGATCGGCCAGTTGCTCAACACATCGAGCCAGGTCGTCGCCGGTGTAGTGCAGACAGCCCATGCAAAACGTCAGGCCATTCGCCGGCGAAGGCACGGCATCAAAGAGCTTCTTGTAGCTCTGGCAGTTGTTCAAGAGGATTCCCGGAATCCGGTGCCCATGAGTCGCGATGCGCATGCCCACCTGTTCGGCCGCGAGGACGACCTGCTCGTACACCTGGAAGAACCGCGCCCATCGACTTTCGTCTTCGCGAGGATCTCCCGACGCCTCCACCCAGGGAAAGACAGCCGCCGTCCGGATGCCCACGTCGGCCAGGATGCGCAGGTTCTCACAGAGATCCGCCACCTTCTCCGGCTCCTCGCCGAGGAAGGCCTCGGCGGTCAGCCCTGGGAATCCCATGGCCACGGAGCCCTTCAGACCTCCTTCCTCCAGTCTGCGCACGCAGCTCCTAAGGAGGCCCTCCGAAACGACGCCCTTGCCGGCCTCATACATGCCGTGCAGCGGGACGGTCACATCATGAACTCCGAGCCCATCACACAATTTGAACAACTGGTCCCAGTCGTTGCCGGCGATCCCAGCGTCGAGCGAAATCTTCAAAGCGTCTCTCCTTCGTAAAACGTAAAGGTGTCAAGCGTAAAAGGAGTTGCCCGCTCGTCTCACGCATCACGCATCACGACACAGCCCACGTGAAGGGCTGCGACGCCGGAATCGCTTCAGCGAATCTCGAGCGCGGTCAGAGAACACTTCGGCAGCGTGATGCGCCAACCGGCGTCAGCTCTGCGGACCCGCGTCTCAACAAGCCGCACTTCCGGCTTGGGGCCGAGGTTCGTCGCCCATGGCGTGGACCCGACCAGGCTCCACGCCGCGGCCCGGGAGTCTGCGCGGGGCGGGCGGCCCTTCACGACGATGGTAGTCGGCACGTCCGTATCGAAATTCGTGTTGACAATCATGAGCGTCACCGTGCCGTCCGCGCGTTTGGCCGCGTTCACCGTGAGGTCAGGCACCGCGCCAAAGTTGGCCGGGCGGAACTCATACACGCTCTTGAGCCGGTAGTAGGCGCGGCCGCTGATCGGATCCGCTCCGCCGTCCTTGCCGTGGCGGCGAGCCATGATGACAATCTGGTCCGTATCGGCAAGCGTGACGTAGTTGACCGTGACCTCCGTCCAGTCGGTGTCGCCTCGCACGTAGCCAGCATAGGTGCAGGATCGCGTGACGTTGTATCCGCGTCCGTCGCCCACTTGGAATCCCGCTCCTCGGCCGGTCTTGAGGCCGACCGTCTTGATCTCGCCCGTCACCCGGTAGCCGGTGCGCGGCTTGGCCGGGAGCTTGATGCTCGCGTGGTAGTAGTTGGTGTCCTTCCCGGCGAACTCCGCGACGACGGTTTGCCCATCGGCCTGCTGTTTCACGAGCGGATTGCGTGTGGTTCGCCATTGGTAATCTGCCGGGAGGAGATTCGCTTCGAGCAGTTTGAATTCCGTCGGCTTGCCCGACCGCGCCCGCACACGCGCGATGCCGGGAAAGTCCCAGCCGCCGCAGGAGACGCGCGACGCGATGAGCGTGTCGCCGAAGTGTTCGTTGTAAAGCTGGTACACGTAGAAGTTGGCCTGCTTGACGAGCGGGTCGCCCTTGTGAACGTACCCGCGGACCATGCCCCAGTATTCATTGGCGAATTGCCAGAAGTTTGCGAGCGCGATGTGATTGCGTGGCTGCATCATCACGCGGAGGTGCTCCGCGTTGCGAAGCGCGGTGCCGAGGGTTTGGCGATACGCGACGGGTTTGCTCTGAACAAAGTGGCCGTTGTACTCGGTGATGGCCCACATCAAGTCGGTGCGGCCGGTCTCGGCCTCGACAAGCTCGTTGAGCCGGTCGTAAATCTGCTGAAGCTGAGCGCCGCAGGCGAGGCACGCCTGCATGAGGAGCCGCGACTTGTCAGGCGTTGTGTCGCCATAGAACCCTGGCAAATAGGTGTGCTCGATGCCGAAGTCCATCTGTTTGCCGGCAACGCGAAGGACCGTGCGATTCCACTTCTTCATTCCGTTTTGCATGACCGCGCCGAGCTTGATGCGCGGGTCCACGGCCTTCATAGCGGACTGATACTCGAGGTAGCGCCGCGCGTACTCTTCAGGCGGGAACACGCGCTTGGCCTTGCGGCCGCCCGTGGGGCGATGCTCGCCGTGGTAGGACTCGTTCCCGTATTCGAACCAGACAACGTTGTAGGGCTGCGGGTGGCCGTCGGCCGCGCGCACCGCGGCCCAATCGGTTCCCCCGTTGGGATTCTTGCCGTCGTTTGGCGCGTTCAGATACTCGACCAGATCGGCGCCGTCTGCCGCGGTCCCCCAGTACACCGCGACGGTGAGTATGGGAATCGCATCCGTCTGCTCGCAGAACGTGAGGAATTCGGGCAGCCCAAACTTCTGGTTGGGGCGCTTCTCCAGAGGGCCGACGGTGAGCTTCCAGTTGTAGTTGTGCGAGCCGCATCCGCCCGGCCAGCGGTGCACGCTCACGCCCGCCTCCCGCGCGAGGGCGACGAACTCCGGCACGGGCCGCCTGCGGTCGGGATCCCAAATCCCCGCGCCTCGGTTGCCGTACTCGTCGCGATTTCTGCCCTGATACGCGAGCATGTTGTTCCCCAAGATCAGGCGATTGACCGGGCCGATCGCCTCGCCCGGGCGGACCTCGATGCGCGCCGGCTCGGCCGCCAGCGCTTGAAACGCCGCGCATGTGCATGAAAGGACGAGCGCCGTCAAGACCGTTGAGTCGCCGCGCATGTCGAGTGTCTCCGTGTTGAGTTCGAAACCGGGACGCAAACAGTCATTCTCGTCACAGTCTATTCCTTCCGCTCGCGGATTGCCTCGGCCAACTCCATCAACCGCTCGACCTGATCCGCGGGCAGTTTTCCCTCTCGGTCAGGCCCAAGGCCGAGTGTGAGGTTCGCGCCTCGGGAGGTGACTTCGCGGTAGTTGTTCAAGAGTTCCTCGAGAGGCCGGGGCTTTTCATTTGGATTCCAGAACCAACTGCCCACGATGGTGTCAATGACATCCGCGGGCGTGTAATAGGTCTTGCCACAACGCTCGACCCAGGGGTTGTGCCCTTCCGGTGGCGGGGGGGTGCGGCCTGGCTGATACACGTCCGTAGGCCACCAGCCGCACTGTCCGGGATCGTGCACCACCACGAGGCAGTCTGGCTGAAGCGACTTCACGGTGTCATACGCCTGCTGGACTCGTTCGCGTGGGTAGTCGCCGCTGCCCAGGCCATCGTACCACATTGCCGCGATAGGACCGTACTGTGTCAGCAGTTCCCGTATCTGATTGAACGCGTGCTCGTACCATTCGTCCTCAGCCATGCCTTTGTCTCGCCGGTGCGCCATGTCCTGGGCCACGGTGTAGAGGAAGCACGGCGCGACGGCATGTTGGCGGCAGGCAGCAACAAACTCCGCGACCACGTCCGTGGGGTTTCCGCTCGCGGAGGCATCATAGTCGGTATACCTGCTGTTCCACAGGGCGAACCCCAGCCAGTGCTTCACGGTCAGCACGGCATAGCGCATCCCAGCCTGCTTCGCCACGGCGACCCACTGGTCTACATCCAGGTCTGTTGGACAGTAGATCTGCGCCGGGGGCAACGGGCCTTTTGTGAGGCTGCTCATGAGGCATGACGGCGCATCGCGGAACGTGTTGACATCGAAGTGGATGAACATGCCGAAGCGCATGTCTTCGTATCGAGCGACAATCTCCGTGCGTTGCGTTGCAGGTTCGGCCATTGGACTCTCCTTACGGTAGTAGCTCGTCGCTCTGTATTTCCCGGCGTTTTGCCACGGAAAGATACGCGGCCTCGGCCAGCGCGACCACTTTGAGGTTCTCCCGACCTGACGAAAGGAAGGGCTTGCCCTGATCGAGCGCATCGATGAAATGCGACATGGAATTGGCGAACGCGTCTGGAAACCAGGAGCCTTGAAACTTCGGCCGGATTTCCGTGGGAGCGCCAGCCGTGGTGATGCACAGATCCTCACTGTCGCCGCTGATGGCGCCAGCATCCCCCTGGATCACGATATCCTCGCGAGGGTGCGGCCGCGGCCGGTGTCCTCGGTAGCACCAGTTGTTGACAATGAGTCCCTGCACTCCATTCTTGAATCTGACAGAGAGCACGCAGAGGGCCTCCCCTTTGATTGTCGTCTGGGACGCGTCTTTACCTTGCAGGGCATAGGCCGATTCCCAGTCGCCGAACCAGTGCACCGCGAGCGCGCAGTGGTGGATACCCATCGCGGAGGTGATGAACCGATCTTGCTGGATCGACCACCGGTCCCGGAGTTCAGCCCACGCCCTGTTTTCGATCTGGAAATAGTAGGGCTTGCCGATGTATTGGGGATCCCTCAGATACGGCTCCATGGCCATGAACGCCGGAACAAAGAGCGAGTTCTGGTTCACCATCAGGGAGGCGCCATGCCGTTCCGCTATCTCCACGAGTTGTTTCGCTTCGGACAGGTACGGCACGAACGGTTTCTGCACGAACAGGGCGCGGCCCTGCTGGGATGCAAACTCGATGATGGGCTTCCTGATTTCGAAGGACTGGGGCACGGCCACGTCGACGACCTTGACTTCCGGCATGGAGACCAACTCCCGAAAGTCCTCCACGGCCACGGGGAGACTCCATCGCTGTCGTGCCGTTTCCCGCTTCTCCGCGTCCAGTTCTGCGCCGCCAACGACTGTCAGACCTGCCTTGCGATACGCCTCCAGATGCGTATTGGCTATGCGTCCTAAACCGACAATTCCAATTCCCCAATCAGATCTGGCCATTTCAGTTCTCCTTGTGTTCTGACTGTTCTTCGTTCTTATGTATCGCGTCGCCCAACTCAATCAGCCGCTCTGCCGTGGCTGCGGGCAGTTTGCCTTGCCGGTCGATCGCCACGTTCAGCAAGAGGTTGGCGCCTCGGCTGGTCACGCGCCGGTAGAGTGGCAGCAACTCGCGTTGGACTTCTTTCATCTGCTCGTCGGGCTCCCAGAACCATCCCTTGCTGAACGTTCCCTGCGCGGAGGTGTCGCACGTTTCCATGGGCACGTAGTAGGTCTTCCCTTCATGCTCGATGCGCGGGTTGTGCCCCTCCGGGGCCGGCAGGGTGCGCTCGCCGGCGAACACGTCCAAGGGCCAGTGTCGCACGCGCGTCCCGTTCGACCCGTGGCCCTGGTTCGCGACGACCAGGCAGTCGGGTTGAAGCGACTTGATCGTGTCGTACGCCTGTTGCAGCCGCTCCGGAGGGGCGGGCCCTATCCCGTCGAGCCAGAAGGTGGCGATGGGGCCGTACAAGGTCAACAGCTCCGTGATCTGATCGCGCGCGCGGTCGTACCATTCGTTCTCGGCCAGGCCCTTGTCTCGCCGATGGGCCACATCGACTCCCAGCGAGTAGTACAGACACGGAGCCACGTGATGCCTGCTGCACGCCGCCACAAACTCAGCCACCACGTCGGATTTGTTTCGGCCCATGGCGACATGGTAGCCGCTGCACTGGCTGGGCCACAGAGCGAAGCCCAGGTAGTGCTTCGCGGTGAGCACGGCATAGCCCATGCCGGCCTGCTCCGCCACAGCCACCCATTGGTCGACGCTGAGTTCTTCCGGACCGTATGTCTCGGGAGGCGGCAGGGGGCCATTCAGCGCCTCGAAGAAAGGCAGGTCGAGGAACGTCTTCATCGTGAAGTGAATGAACATGCCCCAGCGCATCTGTTCGTATCGTGCGATTGCGTCCGTGCGTTCGGTCGCGGGTTCGGCCATTCCATGGCTCCCTAAAATTGTGGCGATCTGCGGGCGCCAAATCCGAACGAGCATGCTGCACTTCGACCACTGGCATCTCGTCGTGGGTTCGACGATTCGATAGCTATCGAAATGAGAGAATAGCCGGGCCCCCTTGTCTCGTCAAGAGAAAAACCCCAAGCGAGTCTCCCCATGCGCTCGCCTGTAGCGCTCACGTCAGTGAGCCGCCGGGGCGCACGGCCGGCCAGTGCCACTGAAAAGTGGGTTCCTCGCTGTTTCGTGTGGGTAGCGCTCAGCCTGCAGCCTGTCCTGCTCGCC
>JAJRTI010000515.1 GCA_024278415.1 Planctomycetota bacterium
AGGGCGCCCTCTGGCTCGTAGTGGCGACCGTAAGGGCGCCCTCTGGCTCGTAGTGGCGACCGTAAGGGCGCCCTCTGGCTCGTAGTGGCGACCGTAAGGGCGCCCTCTGCTCCGATGGCGAATCCTCACCCGAGCGGAAGGCCCTTACGGGCCTACTACAAGCGCAACGGTGAGGCCCAGCTCCGGTGAATAGGCGCGCGCAGGGATTCACCGGAGCTGGGGGCAGGTCCACCGGTTTGGCTCGCGGCTCCGCGTTGGTATGCTGATGTATATGGTCATACGCATGATAGAAACAAGACTCCTCTGTGCCGTTCTGCTCGCCGCGTCATACGCAGTTCCCGGCGCGGCGCTCGAAGCCACAGGCTTCTTCCGCTTGGCCGAGGTCGATGGCCGGTCGTGGTTGGTCTCGCCCGATGGACACCCGTTCTATTCGCTCGGGGTTTGCTGCGTCCACTCCCGCGGCTACAAGGCGCGCGGGCTCGGCTACTCGCCCTACGAGCGCAACATCCTCGCCAAGTACGGCAGCAGAGCCGCGTGGGCGAAGGCCACGCACAAACGCTTGCTGGACTGGGGCTTCAACACACTTGGCGCATGGTCATCCCGCGAGGTCAGCATGCCCTTCACGGTGAGCGTGGGCTTCTCAGGGAGGCATTGGCTCAAGGGCAAGATGCCGGACTTCTTCGCGCCCGCATTCCAGGAGAGCGTGGCCCAGCGCGCGAACCGCGTGGCGAGACGCTACCGAAACGACCCCGCCCTGGTCGGATACTTTCTGGACAATGAACTCCAGTGGCATACGGACTGGCGTCTCGGCCGGCCGCTGTTCGAGAGCTACGTCGCCCTGCCCGCGGAGGCGCCTGGGAAGCGCGCGCTCGTGGGTTTCCTCAGGAAGCGATACGGCAACAGTCTCCCCAAGCTGCTCGCGGTGTGGGACACACCGGCCGAATCGTTCGACGCGCTCGCGAGCGTGTCGGCCATGAAGCCCAAAAACATCGCGAAGGCGCGCGGCGACGCGGAGGCGTTCACGTATTTCGCCGCGCGGAAGTACTTCGAGGTGACGACAGCCGCGTTGCGCCGCGCGGACCCCAACCACTTGATCCTGGGCTGCCGTTTCGTGCCCTGGACCACTCCGAAGGTTGTGGTGCGCGCCTGCGGCGAGTTTTGCGACGCGGTCTCCGTCAACTTCTACGAGCTTGGCCCTGCCGGCCCGGCCCTGCTGCTCTTCGCCCCGCGCATGGTGGAGCTGATGAAGGTCGACGACGCGCTGGCCGAGTTCCACCGCGTCGGGCGGAAGCCGGTCATGGTCACGGAGTTTTCTTTCCGCGCCATGGACAGCGGCATGCCCAACACGTGGCCGCCGGGCGCGGTCGCCCAGCCGACCGTCCCGACGCAAGCCGACCGCGGCCGCAAGTATCGGCACTACGTGCTGACGTGGGCCTCCCAGCCCTACTTCATCGGATCGCATTGGTTCAACTACATGGACGAGCCCAAGCAAGGCCGCTGGCACGACGGTGAGAACGGGAACTACGGGCTGGTGAACGAAGCCGACGATCCGTACCGCGTGTTCCTCGACGTGGCCAAGAAGACTAATGCCGAGGCCCCGCGCGCGCACGCCGGCATCAACCAATCAACCATCGCCCCCTGATGAATTGAGTCCCCACCAAGCGCAGCCTATGATGCTGCGCATCCATGCGCCTTCTCCCTTCCGTCGCTGCACTCGCGGCCGCGGCCCTCAGCAAGAAGGAGTGAAGCCACCATGAAGACGACACACATGCGAGTACCGTCCTCGCCGCGGGCCGGCGGCTCTGTCTGGGGCGCCCTATCACTACTGATAGGGCTCTGCGCAGTGGCCGAGGCCGCCGCGCCCAGCGTGAAGCCCGGCTGGGACTGGACGCTGCCGGCCCACGTGAAGCCCGCGCCCTACTCCGGCTTCGTCACGTGGGGGCGCAGACGATTTCACCCGTCGATCACCGTGCGCGGGCTCCACGTGACGTGGAAGCGCCTCAACCCCAAGCCCGGCGTGTACAATTGGGAATGGCTCGAAGAGCAGTTGCGCCAGAACGCCGCGGCGGGCATGCGCACGGGCATCCACCTGAAGGGCGTGCAGCGTGACGCGGTGCCGGACTGGGTCATCGAGCAGTTCAAGCCGGTGGTCGTCGACGTGCCGGTGCTCCAAGAGAACCAGCCCTGGCGCATCCAGAACGTGCTGCCTTGGCAGCCCAAGGTCGACCGGGCGTTCCACGAGTTCCTCCGCGAGTTCGGCAAGCGCGGCATCGCCCAGCGCGACGACGTGGTGTACGGCTACATCCACGGCATCAGCGCGTCGCGCGGGGAAGAGATGTTCATTCGCCGCGTCGACTTGAAGATGTGGCAGGAGACGACCGGCCTGACCGCGGAGCAGTTCGCGGATTGGCTCAAGCGCCGCATCGACGCGATGTGCGTCGCGTTCAAGGGGGTCGAGTACAAGCTCGCCCTCATGTTTGCCGGACCACTGGGCCCGACGGCCGAGTTCCGCCGCGCGACCGCGGGGCTCGTGGACTACGCGATCGGCAAGGGCACGGGTATTCGCGGCGGCGGCATCGATTTCATGCACGGACTGTTCAACTCGCCCGGCTGGGCCTCCCGCGTCGACGCCAACGGATACTGCATCGTCGACGACGACCACCCGATCATCAAAGATCGCCGGTTCCGGGGAGACGAAAATGAGGAGTATGGCAAGTACTGGGAGTGGCGCTTCGGCCCGGTCGAGGGCTATCCGTATCGCCATCGCATCTGCGTACTGCGCGGGCTCCAGATGCGCCAAAACTTCCAGATGGTCAGCCGCGCCACGCTCGAGCTGAATCCTGAGCTGAACGAGTATGCGCGGATCACCCAGGGGTTCCGCCGCGACGACTCGCCCGACGCGTGGGCGTACCTCCGCGAGTGCACCACCTGGCGCTATACCGTGCGCAACATGGAGCGATGGCTCGTGCAGCGCGACCAGCCTGGCAGCCTGAGCGTG
>JAJRTI010000516.1 GCA_024278415.1 Planctomycetota bacterium
GGGTTGCGAGCTTCGCTCGCGAACCCTGGGCTGGTTTACGGAAGCCCGTTGGGCTTCCCAGAGGCCGAACCCGCCCGGACCGGCCAAAGGCTCAGCCACGTTTTCTGCGCATGGCTGTAGCACTTGGCTGAAATGTTACGCTGCGAGAAAGGGGCGGCGGCGCCGCCGTCGGGCCGCTTGTAGTAGGGCGATTCATCGCCCGTCTGCCTCGTGAGGGCAAGGACGTTCGACGGGCAATGAATTGCCCTACTATAAACCACGTTGCCTCGCGCCGCACACATGGACAACATGTTGTCGTTCGAAAACCGGTAAGCGCCTAACTGAAGTGTTACACGAATCTCAATCGGGCCATGTTTCCGAGGGCCGTCTCGGCACAAGCATCGCGTCTCGCACCATCACGAGGAGAGCAATATGTCTCACGCAGAAACGGCGGATATGAACACATCGGAGTTTGGCATTGGCATCATCGGCGTGGGCGGCATCGCGTACAACGCCCATCTGCCCGCGTATCGGAACGCCGGGCTGAAAGTCGTGGCCGCCGCGGATACCAACTCTGAGGCGTTGGACAAGGTGAAGACCGAGTGGGGCATCGAAAAAGTCTTCACGGACTATCGCGATCTGTTGGCCCTGCCGGAAGTCAAGATCGTTGATGTCGCCACGCCGCCATCAGTGAAGCTGCCGCAGGTGCTCGACGCGGCGAAGGCGGGCAAGCATCTGCTCGTGCAGAAGCCGTTCGCCCGCAGTTTCGAGGAGGCGAAGGAGATGGTGGCCGCCGCGGAACAGGCGGGGGTGTTGTTGGCGATCAATCAGCAGGCGCGATGGATTCCAGCGCTTTTGCCGGTGCGAGGGTGGATAGAAGAGGGTTACATTGGCGAGCCCTATTTCTGCTTGGTCACCCTTCGGGGGTACGTGGACATGCGGGCTGGCGCCTGGAAATCCGATTTGGATCCATTCCTCATCATTCAAAACACCATCCATTATCTCGATCTCGTTCGGCATTGGCTCGGCGACCCGAAGCTCGTTTACGCCATCGCTACCCGGGACAAGACGCAAACCGTCAAGGGCGAAAACCTCGCCGTCATATCGCTGGAGTTCGACGACCCGCTGAGGGCCTGTGTGTTCAACGACTGGTGCTACCGCGGCGGCGATCACAACAGCGAGATTTGCATCGAAGGGACCGGGGGCGCAATTGTAGGCGCGATTCACGCGCAATCCATCACCTTGCGTTCCGACAAGCTTCCCGCCCCCGGGATAAAGGAACACACCACGGATGGCCCATGGTTCCCCAATGCCTTCTCAGGCCCGATGCTCGAGCTTATCGCCGCGATACAGCAAGGCCGTGAGCCTCGGACGAGTGGCCGCGACAATTTGAAAACCTTGCAGGTGGTCTTTGCGGCTTACAAGTCTATCGCGGAAAAGCGCGCGGTCGCTCCCGATGAGATAAGATAGTCTCCGGGAGCCTGGGGGGCAGCCTTTGCGGTCTTGGAAGCTGTTGGGCTAAGCGCCCAACTGTTACACCTGCGCCGTGTGCACGCTCAACACGTACCGAACCTGTGGCGCGCCCGACGCTGGACGGCCGCAACGACCCGCTTCGGTGTGGCGAGGCGAACCTGATTGGCCGAACCGAACCGAAGCGTTGCCGGGGCTCTTGACGGACCAGCAGGGAACTGCCAAACTCCGGAGTAGAATAATGAACTGGCGAGACGCCCTATGAGAGGTATGTCTGCAAGATACAACCCCGCGACCAGTGCCCAGTTGTCACCCGCGTCATCCGCGCGATCCGCGGTCTGCTTCGCACGAAGAACCCAAGGAATCAATCGCCATGGCTACCGACCCGATTTGCGGCATGAACGTGGACCCCGCCACGGGCCTCCACGCCCAGCGGGACGGAGAGGACTATTACTTTTGCAGCGAACACTGTCGGCAGAAGTTCCTGAGTGAGCCGCCGCCTGACGCGGAAGACGCCGCGCCTGCACACGCCGGCACGGCTACCGACCCGATTTGCGGCATGAACGTGGACCCCGCCACGGGCCTCCACGCCCAGCGGGACGGAGAGGACTATTACTTTTGCAGCGAACACTGTCGGCAGAAGTTCCTGAGCGAGCCGCCGCCTGACGCGGAAGATGACGATGCCGCTCCGGCGCACTCCTGTTGCCATTGCGCGGGCTCAAAGGCCGCGGACACGGCCAAGCCCGCGCCATCCAGCGCGGTCTACACCTGCCCCATGCACCCGGAAGTGGAGCAGGACCACCCGGGCCCGTGCCCCAAGTGCGGCATGGCCCTCGAACTCGCGTCGCCGCCCGCGCGCGCCGGCGCGGTCTACACCTGCCCCATGCACCCGGAAGTGGAGCAAGACCACCCGGGCGCGTGCCCCAAGTGCGGCATGGCCCTCGAACTCGCAGCGCCCGCCGCGGCCGATGAGGAGGAAGACGACTCCGAGCTGAACGACATGGTGCGCCGGTTCAAGCTCGGCCTGGTCTTGGGGGTGCCCGTGCTTCTGCTGGCCATGGCGCCCATGACCGGCCTCCCGATCCGAAACTGGCTTTCCGCGAGGCTTTCGCACTGGCTGGAGTTCCTCCTGAGCACGCCCATCGTGCTGTGGGCGGGGTGGCCGTTCTTCCAGCGCGGGTGGCAGAGCGTCGTGCACCGGCACCTGAACATGTTCACCTTGGTCGCGCTTGGCACGGGCGCGGCGTACGTGTACAGCGTGCTCGCCATTCTGTTCCCCCACCTATTGCCCGCGGCGTTTCTGATAGAAGGCCAGCCGCCGGTGTATTTCGAGGCGGCCGCAGTCATCATCGTGCTCGTGCTGCTCGGCCAGGTGTTGGAACTCCGCGCGCGCCGGCGCACGAGCGACGCGATACGGCAATTGCTCTCGCTCGCGCCGCCCGTCGCGCACGTGGTGCGAGATGGCGAGGAGGCGGACGTGCCGCTGGAGGACGTGCGCGAGGGCGACGTGCTGCGCGTGCGGCCCGGCGAAAAAATCCCGGTCGACGGCGTCCTCTCCGACGGCCGTAGTTCGGTCGACGAGTCCATGATCACCGGCGAGCCCGTCCCGGTGGCGAAAGCGGTAGACGACTCCCTGATCGGCGGGACGGTGAACCAAACGGGGTCGTTCCTCATGCGGGCTGAGCGCGTGGGAGGCGACACGGTGCTGTCGCGCATCGTGCAGATGGTCGCCGAGGCGCAGCGCAGCCGTGCGCCGATCCAGCGCCTGGTCGACTTGGCCGCGGCGTGGTTCGTGCCGGCAGTCGTGCTCGCGTCGGTCGTCACGTTCGTGGTCTGGGCGGTGTTCGGCCCGGAGCCGAGCTTGGCCTACGCCCTAGTCAACGCGGTGGCGGTGCTCATCATCGCGTGTCCCTGCGCACTTGGACTGGCGACTCCGGTGTCGATCATGGTCGGCGTGGGCCGGGGCGCGAGGGAAGGGGTGCTGATCAAGAACGCGGAAGTCCTCGAAACGATGAAGAAGGTCGACACGCTGGTCGTGGACAAGACCGGCACCCTCACCGAGGGCAAACCGCGGCTGACCGAATGCGTCGCGGGCGACGGGGCCGACGAGCAGGCGCTGCTTCAAGCGGCCGCATCCGTCGAGCAGGGCAGCGAACACCCACTGGCCCGCGCGGTGGTGGACGCAGCCAAGGAGCGCGGCCTTTCGCTTGGCCAACCCGAGCAGTTCGAGTCGTTCACTGGCGGCGGGGTCGTCGGCCAGATCGATGGGCGAGAGGTGCTCGTGGGCAAGGCCGATTTCCTTCGCGAGCGCGGCATCGACCCTGGCCCGCTCGAAGAGCGGGCGACCGCGATGCAGAGCGAGAGGCGCACGGTTATCTTCGTCGGCGTCGATGGCAAGCTGGCCGGCATCCTCGCGGTCGCGGACCCCATCAAAGAGTCCACGCCCGAGGCTGTCGAGGCGCTGCACCGGCTGGGGTTGCGCATCATCATGCTCACGGGCGACAACGAGCGCACCGCGCGGGCCGTGGCTCAGAAGCTCGGCATCGACCAGGTGGAGGCCGGCGTCAAGCCGCAGGACAAACACGAGCGGGTCAAGGCGTTGCGAGCCGAGGGGCATGTCGTGGCCATGGCCGGCGACGGCATCAACGACGCGCCCGCGCTCGCGGAAGCCGACGTGGGTATCGCGATGGGCACGGGCAGCGACGTGGCCATCGAGAGCGCCGGCGTCACGCTCGTCAAGGGCGATCTGCGCGGTGTGGTCAAGGCCGTGCACCTGAGCCGGCTCACGGTGCGCAACATTCGGCAGAACCTGTTCTTCGCGTTCGTCTACAACACCCTCGGCGTGCCCATCGCGGCCGGGGTGTTGTATCCGATTTGTGGCGTGCTGCTCAGCCCCATGATCGCCGCCGCGGCGATGAGCTTCAGCTCCGTGTCCGTGGTGACCAACGCGCTGCGGTTGCGCACCGCGCGCCTGACTTGAGCGACGAGAGCCTCGCCGCTCGGACCGTTCACGAAAGAATCGGGCTGGCTCGTCTGGCGAAAGTGACAGGCCTGCCGCCCGCCGCGTGTGCGCCGGCAGAGTGAAGCGGCGACCTGTCTGCGTGCGTTCCCGCACATGCGGGACCGCATATGGCTGGCGCGACCACGCAATTGCTCCGCGACGCAAAGGCCGTTCGGAGAACATGACATGAGGCGGAACGAACGAGAACCGTTTGCTCATTGGCCTGTCGTCACGTTCCTCACGCTGGTCTGCTGGCCCATGCTTTGTGCTGCTCAGGCGAAGTCACGCGCTGTCAAGGACTGGCTCGCGCGTGTGGTGGCAATCAATAGGATACCGGGATTCGCCGTGGGCTTTCGAGGGGCGAGAATCCTGATATGCGGCCGACGCTGGGGCTGGTCGATCTGTGGTCTGGTAATTGGTAACATCTCAGCCAAGTGCAACAGGGATAGCGCCCCCGCCGACCCCGTGTCGGCGGAGCGACGGCTTATGCAACAAAGCGGGCTGCGCCCGCGAGCCTGGAGCTGATCCATGGACGGCAGGTCGAGCTTCGTTCGACGCCGCGAGTTCGCGGCGATGCGCTTGGGGGCCATGTGCTTGTGTCTGGTGGCCGTCACTGGGCGTGGCGCCGAAGACGCCCAGGTCGTGGCGAGCCGACGACTGGAGTATCTCCACCGATCCCGGGGCCGCGAGTACGGGCGGTCGATTCTGATTCGAGAAAAGCTGAGCGATGGCCGCACTCGATACCGCTGCGATCTCCGAGGCACGGCGTACGTGCTCACGGCGGATGACAAGGGGCGCCCGCTGACCTACAGCTACAAGAGCTATCGCGGGTACGCGGCCAGCTTTGTCTTTTCGGATGGCCGCATCGACTGCACCGGACTCCAGCCCAACCAAGAGCCGGAGCCGTACGTGCTCAAGCCCTCCGCGGGTGCGCTCCCCGAGTTCAACTCGCGGCCCGATCCCTATTTGACCTTGCACTTGCTGCTTCAGGCCTACGATCTGCAACGCCGCGGCAAACAGACGCTGCTCCTGTATGATCTCGACCGGAAGTGGCGCGGCATCTGTGAGTACCGCACGACGTTCGAGTTGGTCGATGAGGACGGGACACGGCTGCCTAACGGCAAGTTCAAGGCTCGCCACTTCGTGCAGATCCAGCAGGAGACGCGCAACACGGGCTACCGCAAGTGGCGAGGCAGTCGGACCGACATCTGGGCCAGTGCCGATGGGACCCTCCTCCGCGTCTTCCGGCACCGGGAGCCCTACTAGTTGATCCTGCGCAACTACGACGCCCCCGACGCGCTTCTCTCTGCCTCTGAGACGGCGGTAGGCTTGACGCTCGACGCGCCTGTGCCGGCGGCGATCAAGACCCGGCTCGAGGCGATGCGCCAACCCCGGGGCCGGCCCCGCAGCCAACCCCTGACGGCCAAGACGCCAGCGCACTACGAAGAGGCGCTCAAGGCGTTCGTGGCGCAGGTGGACTCGACGTACCCCTTTTTCGATCTCAAAGGCATCCGCGCAGATTGGGACCGGTGCAAAGCGGATCTGCTGGCGCGCGTCAAGACGTGCCGTACGCCCGACACCTTCAGCACGCTGCTTTGGGAGGCCAAGTGCTGTTTGCGGGACGCGCATTTGGGCTTCACCGACTTGAAGGGCAAAATCGCGTTCCCCGAATACTACTACCCCGGAGTGAGCTTCTTGCCGGCCGCGAAGGGCCAGGTCGTCATCATGGGCGCCCCCAGCGACTATCAACCCATGCTCTCCCCTGGCGTCGTGGTCACACACATCGATGGTCAGCCGGCCCGGGCGTTCCTCGAGGCCGAAGCGGCCCGCGCCTGGCGCGAGGGCGGGCCCTTCTCCAGTCCCCAACGAGCGCGCCTCTTCGCCTTCCGCATGCCGCTCAAGGGCAAACAGGGCGAGACGCATCAACTCACGATTGCGGCCCAGAAGGGCGTCCAGGTCGTCGCCGTGGCGAGCAAGTGGCCCGTTCGCGGCTGGCCCCATATGTACGCGATGCCAGCCGGGCTACAGCGCTATGGCCGGAGCTGCTGGTACGCGCTTTTGGGAAGCGGGTACGGCTACATCTACTTGCGTTACATCGACCGCAGTTTCGTGCCCGGCATCGATGCGGCCATGAAGGCGTTTGGGCAGGCCAAGGGGGTGATCTTCGACCTGCGCGGCAATGGCGGAGGAGGCTATGGAACGGACTTCCACATGCGGTTCGACAAGAAAGCCGGCCCTCAGCCGGGTGCGCCCTTCTACGATCGAGAGATCGTCGTGCTCATTGACGCCGGCACGACCTCCGCCGGCGAAACGGTCGCGCGTGACTTGGCCCGGCTTGCAGGCGCGCACGTGATGGGCTCCCGAACCTCGGGGGCGTCCTCGGCCAAACGCGCGTGGACGCTGCCTTACGGCTTGGGCACGGTCATCTTCTCGACGCGAAGCCGCGGAGGGATCGGCGGGACGCCGATCGAATACAACGGGATCGCGCCGCAGGAAGAGGTCGAGATCGTGCCCGAAGAACTCCAAGCCGGCCTGAACTCGGGCATCCTGCGCGCGGAGGAGTACTTGGACCGCAAGCTGCGGCCGGCGAACGAGGGACCGAAGAGAAGGGCAGGGCAAGAGCAGGAGTAGGCATCTGGTGCTGGACGTCCGTGCGTGTTCAGCGTGCGCATGCGAAGAAACGAGACGCGTAGCCGCATGCGCCAACATGCAGCCCAACCGACGAGTGGCTCAAGAACGCCCGCATTCTGGCGAATGCGGCTACCGCCCACGCGAAACGCGCACGGATGTGGGCGAATCAACGGAATGTTGACGGATGGCGCGAATGGGGCTATTCTGCCGCGTGGCGCAGCGCAAGTCCCTGAGCAAGCCGGGGGCGTTGTGTCCGAGTGGAGTCGTTGGCGAACGTAGCCCGCATTTCTCACGAGTTCAGGCGGGCGCACCTGCAAGGCGCACGGTGCGAAGGCGTGTTCTTACACGTCGAGTGCCGTGCAACGCAGCAGATGCGCCCGACTGGACTCGCCCGCAGGGCCAGCCCTCCGATCGACCGCGTCGGCAGACTGTCATCATGCCGGCGTGTTCAGAACGCCGCGAAACCCATCGTACGTTCGCTTCTGCTTACTTTACATCCCGGGCTGGTGAGAAATGCGGGATAGAGGAGGGACGCATGATGGCACGGAGCGCTCGATCCCTGGTGCATCTTCTGATCGCGGCCGCGTTGCTGCACCCCTGCGGATCCACGGCTGGGCCTGCCAGCGACATCAAAGTGTGGCCCGTTTTCTACCGTGCGTCCGATCCCGTCACCCAAGAGACCCGCACGGAAGTTCTGTGGCCGATCTATGTGCGCCACCGCACGGACAAGTATGCCGCGAACCAGATTCTCAGCTTCCCGCAGCGCTACCCGAGCGAGTATCCGAGCCAGTTCTACCTCCTCTGGCCGCTCAGCGGCGTGCGCACCGGCCACGGGCATGATACATGGTTCTTCCCGTTCTTCTGGAGCGGCGCCAAGGCGGACGGCAAGCGGAGCCACTTCGCGCTCTTTCCCGCGTTCTACTACGGCCGGCGCGATGAAAAGCGCACGCTCAACATCGCGCTGCTCCAGCACAATAGTTGGAGCAAGACGCCGACCCGCGCGAGCCGCTTGCACGCGCTGTGGCCGATTCTGTGGGCGGATACGTCGAGTTCCGCGTCGAGCCAAAGTTCGTCCCAAGGCCTTCTGCCGCTGATCTGGCTTTCGCACCACAAGAGCGATCGCTCCGGCCACCGGTCCGAGTCACGCTCTGGCGGCGTCCTCTTGCTCAATTGGTGGAGCCGCTACAAGTATGACGTCTCCACGCGCAAAAGTGCGAGGGCAAGTGATGGGTTGTTCCCCGTCTTCTACCGATCGAATTATGACGGCACCTCGGTCTCTGAACGAGAGACTTCTACCGACCATAGCGACGCGTTCTGGCTCTTTCCCTATTGGCAGTCACACGATGCCAGCAACATCACCAAGACCGGGGCCGCAACCAAGGCTAGCGCCAAGTCCAAGCACGTCTTCCTCCCGCTATGGTGGGCATGGAGCAGCGAGACGAACAAGAAGGCGCATGCCGGCCACTTGCTCTTTCCGTTCTGGTGGCGCTCATCGGAGAGCCGGGGTGATGAAATCGTGAAGTCCACAAGCTTCGTCGTTCCGCTTGGGGCGCATTTCTTCAAGAAGGACGAATACGAGACGCACAATCTGCTCGGCCCTATGTTCAATCGCACCGAGAACAAGGCGAAGCAATACGTGCGCTACGACGCCTTCTTCCCCCTCTTCTCAGCGACCACGGGCAAGCGACGTTCCGGCGGCCACGTGTTCCCGATCGCCGGCTGGGGGAGTGAGAGCGGCCGCTATTCGAATCTCTGGTATCTGTTCCCGCTGGGGTGGCGTTGCGAGTCGCAAGAAGGCAAGCCGTATAGCGCGGGGGTTCCGAGCTTGTGGGCACTCCACATGATGGAGAGCAAGCCGTTTGCGAACGCCCCAGACTGCCCCGACGCCGGGCCGCGGCGCAACGTGGCCTTTTACCCCATCGCCTGGTCGAGGCGACAGGCCGATACGCAAACCTCAGGCCTCACCCCCTTCTGGTGGAGCGAGACATGGCGCTCCGGCCGCGACGTGTCCACGGAAACCTTGCTGCCGTTGCTCCTCGGCCGCCGCGCGACCGTCGCGCGCGACGGGAAGCAGACCTACGCGCGCCAAGACAGCCTCCTTTCCGTCGTGGCTTGGGGCAAAGGCGAACGCTTCACGCTTCGCCGCGTCTTTCCGCTCTTCTCGTATGGCGACTGCTACGGTCGTCGCCACGTGCGGGCGCTCTTGCCGCCGTTCTCCTACTAGACTTCCCGCGACCGGTATGAGCCAGAAGCTCGTCGCTCATCCAAGCTTTCCATCCCCTTTCGCTTCCTGCCGTGGTTCGGGTCCAAGACCCGGCAAGCGGGTCTGAAGTACTCGTCCCGAAAATCGTGGTTCTTCCCTTTCTACAAGCACACGGCCGAGCGCACGCCTGACAGCGACGTGAAGAAGCTGTCCATCCTCTGGCCCCTGTGGAATGCGGAATGGGAGAACGGCGAGAAGCGAGCGCGCACCTTTGGAGGTTTGACTAGCCGCTACGAGCGCGACGTCAACGGCTTCGTCGAGCAGCGCATCCTCTACCGCGTCTTCACGCGGCGCACCCGAAGCTGGCTGTCCGAGCACGAATTCATGCCTTTCTACTCGCAACAGAGCATCGAGGACGGCGACAGCTATCGGAAGTTCCTAGGCGGGCTGCTGGGCGGCGAGACTCGCGGCGGACGCACCTATCTCCGCCTGCTCTACGCCCCCATCCCCATGGGCAAGGCGGACGCGCCCAACAAGCGCGCCCACGCCAAGCGGCAGGCCAGGCACGCGGCCCTCGCGCTCAACTACTTGCGCCACGGCCGGCACGACCGCGCCGCTATCGAGTTCAAGCTCGCCGGCGACGCGCGCAACGACGACCGTGGCTTCCAACTCGCGACCGGCGAGGCCTATCTGAAGGCTGGGCCCGAAGCTGTGAGCAAGGAGCTGCGCTCCACCATTCCATCGTCCCTCGAATCCCTGGTCGGCAAACGCGGCTACTCCGACACCACCGCGGTCCAGCAGAATCTGCGCAAGCTCGCGATCCAGCACTTCAGGCGAGCGATCGAGCTTGGCGCGGACGAAGCGGACACGCTGCGCAAGATCGCCCGCGCGCACGCCGACATGAAACAATACGAGCCGGCATTGCAAGAGCTTGCCAAATCCGACGAACTTCGCCCCAGCTTCGCCACGGCCATGGACCGGCTCGCCGTGCTCGCCGAGTTGCGAGGCGTCAGGCTCGTGGGCTTGTACGCGCCGGCGCGTCAGCCCCGGCCCCAAGGGAAACTTGCCGAGAGCGCGGGGCGCAAGTGGCGGAAGCTGCTGGCCGAACTCCGCAAGCGCTATCCCGAATCGCCAACGCTCGCGCTTTGCGAGGCGGAGACGGTCGATTGGTTGCAATACTGCGACGACATCGGGGATAGATACCGCTGCATGTCCGTGCGGAGCGCTCTGTCCGAATCAACCGAGCAAGCGCTCGCGCTGTACGAACGCGGTGCGCAAATGCGGCCAGGGCCGGACGAGAAGCTGTGGCTCGCCGGGCGCCCAGCCCCCCGCGTGCTCAATAGTTGGCCAGCGCCCGAACATGTCTGGCGAGAGCGGAAGAGAACAGTTCGCCCTTCGCCGATCTGCGCGGCCCGCGGCATCATCATCCTAAGCCGCCAGGCTTCGCTTCTGATGGACCAGGAGAAGCTCGGCGAAGCCGAGGCCCGGCTCGCGCGCATCCAGAAACTCATGGGCCGCGTCTGCCAAAACTGCGATGAAACCGACTATGCGGACGACGTGTCATACGGGCTCTGGCACGCGATGGACAGCCTCGAACGATTGTACGTGAAAAAGCGGAACTGCCCTCAGACGTACCTCGCGACCGCGGAGGAATGGGTCAAGCCCCTCTGCCCGCGGCACAAGAAGATTCTTGAGCGGCTCGCGGCGGGCGTTCGCATCGAACTGCAATACCTCAAGCAATGGCGCATCAGCCCGGTGGCCGGCCGCGACTTCGCGGCCAAGATCTACCGCGGCAAGTTCTTCGATCGCTACGTGGACCTCGACGCGATCCTTGGCCATCCCGACCACTGCAAGGTCGCGGCCGAGTGCGTGCTCGTCTCGCCCGACGAGAGAGAGGCCGTTTTGCGGCTGGGCTTCGATGAAAAGCTGAGCGTGGAGCTGAACGGCGAAACTGTATTCCGCAAGCGATCTCGCCGCGTCGCGGTGCGCGACGAGTTCACGGTCCCCATCCGACTGCGCAAGGGGGAAAACCGCTTGAAGCTGATCGTCACCGACAAGACGCTCGGCTACGGCTTCTTTGCCCGGCTCTCCGACGAGCGCGGGGACTTCATGGATGATGTCACGTACAAGGAGTGAGAGGGCGGTAGCTGCATGCGCCAGCATGCGGGGCTCTTGCGAACTTGAAGCTATCTGTCGTCCGCCCCGCTGTTCGCCGTACGGCGGACGGCTGCGGCTACAGGCCGCTCTGGATTATTCCCCCGGCCGCGATCTCAAACGTGTGCTTGACCTTGGCGCTCACTCCCGCGGCTTCGAGCCGGTCGGCCAGTTGCAGCATGCACCCGGGGCAGGTGGTCGCCACGACGTCGGCGCCCGTCTCCCTAATCATGTCCACCTTGTGCTGGGCGATCTTGCAGGCGTAGTCGTAGTGGAACAGGCTGAACGCACCCCCCATGCCGCAGCAGCGGTCCGGCTCGGCCATCTCGACGAGGTCGGCCGCGGACTGGATGAGTTGGCGCGGGGGCTCCGTGACGCCTTGGCCGAAGTTCAGATGGCAGGGATCGTGATACGTCACCTTCGGCCGCGTCGCCCCATCCACTGCCGCGAGGCCCAGCTTCTCGATAGCGCCCTCTTTGGCCAGGAACTCGGTCGCGTCGAACACGCGCGCCGAGAACGCCTTCCCCGCCTCGCCGAGCAACTGCTCGTAGTCGGCCTTCAGCGTGCGGCCGCAGGACGCGCAGCCGGTGACGATGGTCTCGCAGCCGGCAAACGCCGCGACGTTGATCTTGGCCAAGCGCTTGGCCGCGGCCACCGCGCCGAAGCCGATGACCGGCGTGCCGCAGCAGACCTGCCCCTGGGGCACAACCACGTCGTACCCCGCGCGGTCAAACACGTCGATCAGCGCGGTCGCGATGTGGGCGTAGCCGTAGTTGGTGAGGCAGCCGAGGAAGAGGCCGACCTGCGGCCGGCCGCCCTTGGGCTGGTGGCCGCGCAGTTGCTTGAGCGCGCTTCGCCTCGCGAGCGCGGGGATCGATTGCCGGCCGAGAAACGCGAGGGGCAGGTGGCGCAGCAGGCCCTCGTGCTTGAGGGGCAGCACGTGCTGCGATAGCGCGCCCAGCCGGACCATCGCGTCGAACAGCCAACGCCGGGGCAGCACGACGCTGAAGATGAATCGCGCAAGCCACGGCACCCCGCGCCGGTTCGCGATCTCGTTGCGCATGCCCTGGAGGATCTTCTCGTACGCGACTCCGCTGGGGCACACGCTCGTGCAGCGCAGACATTTGAGGCACGTCCACATGTACGCCTTGACCTTGTCGGTCAGGTCGAGGCGCCCGTCGATGACGGCCTCCGCGAGCGTGATGCGCCCCCGTGCGACCGCGCTCTCATCGCCCGTCTCGAGGAAGATGGGGCACACGCTACGGCACTTGCCGCACTTGGCGCAGCGCGCGATCTCAGAGCGGATGTCGTCGGTGGCGGCGCTCAAGTTCCCTCCGGGCGATCCTCTGCGTTGTCGGTTGCGGCGAGAACTGCTTGCACAACGGCGTCACTGAACCAGAACCCCGCTTGGCGAAGGTCGTCTATGGCCTCGGCCAGGGGTTTCTGAGCAGCCCACGCTTGTAAGCCAGCTTTAGGATGCCGAGTGTGCCCACGAGAGGGAGGCCGAGTTGTCGGGCGCCAGCTCGCGCCTCGCGGTCGTCGAGGAGCATGAGGTCCGCACCCAGTTCGTGTCCGAGTGCAAGCGCGTCGGCTTCTCCGAGGCTGAGCGTGCTCTTGGGCAGAGCAGGCGCCGGCGCCTTGGTCACACGGGTTTCGATCCATGACGCCTCTGCAACTTCCGATGCGCCCGGGCGCCCCTCGCCGCGGCGGACGACCTCATGGCAAACAGATTCGGGTATGAGTACGCGGCCAAACAGTCTGCTCAGGAGATGCATCTGCCCGGTGCTGCTGAGCGCGATCAGCACGCTGGCATTGCTGACAACCTTCACTTGGCCAGCTTCTCCACGATGTCGTGGTCCCGCCTCCACTCCTCGACGTCGTAGTTGAGCGGGATGCCCAGCGTCTTGTTGAATTCGAGGAATTCCCAGAGATCGATTCCCGCCAGTTCGCACGCCTTCTGGAGCGAGATGCGCCCCTCGCGGTACATCTCGAATGCGGCCAGACGGGTGATCTCACGCGGAGCGTCGTGCTCCGATATCTTCGCCGCGGCAAGCAGGTCCTCGGGCAGCTCAAGTTGTATCGTCGCTGTTGGGCTCATAGCACCTGCCGGGCCTTATTATAGGGCATCTACCACCGCAAGCCTCGACTCGCGAACGCATCCCATTATACAGCGCCGCGGGGCATCTGCAAGACTGGCCGCGCGCCCATTAACAGGCGCCAGCTACACGCTGAACCGGAAGTCGATGATGTCGCCGTCTTGCACGACGTATTCCTTGCCCTCCAGGCGCGCCTTGCCCGCGGCGCGCACGGCCTTTTCGCCGCCGAGTTCGCGCAGATCGTCGAAGGAAAACGTTTCCGCGCGAATGAACCCGCGTTGAATGTCGCTATGCACTTTGCCCGCGGCTTCGACGGCCGGCGTATCGCGGCGGATGGGCCACGCGCGCACTTCGTCCTTGCCCACGGTGAGGAAGCTGATGAGCCCCATGGCCGCGTAGCAGCTCTGCACGAAGCGGTTCGTGGCCGGCTCCTCGATGCCCAGGTCCGCCATGAACTCGGCGCGGCTGTCGGCGTCGAGCTGCGCGAGTTCGCTTTCGAGCTTGGCGCACAGGGGCACGATTTCGAGGTCATCCTCGATCACCCCTTCCACGTTGACGGCCTCGCCAAGCTGGTCTTCCCCGATGTTGACCACCACCATGATGGGCTTGAGCGTGAGCAGCCCCAGCGACTTGATGAGCGCGTGGTCTTGGCCATCGTCGATCAGGCTTCGCACGGTCTTGCCGGATTCAATGCCCTGCTGGAGCCTCCCGTGCAACGCGAGTTCCGCCTTGTGCTGGGTCTGCATCTCGGTCGGCTTAAGCACGTCCTTCTCGAGCCGTTCGATCCGGTTGCACACGATCTGGAGATCGGCCAACATGAGTTCGGTCTGCAACTCCGCCAGATCAGCGGCCGCGTCCACTTGCCCGCGGGAAGGCGGCGCTGCCGCATCCTCGAACGCGCGCACCACGAGCACCAGCATGTCCACTGTGCGCACCTGGTCGAACAGCCGCCGCGCGGCCGCGCGGCCGGCCGAATCGATGAAGGACAGGCCAGGCACGTCCGCGCATTCGATTGTGGCGTAAACCGTCTTCTTGGGCTCGTACAGTGTCGTGAGCCAGTCGAGGCGTTCGTCTGGAACAGGCACCACAGTCTCCACGATCTGCGCTCCCCCTCCGGCGCCGGCTTCGCGGCCGCTGATCGCGGAGACCAGCGTACTCTTGCCAGACTGCATCAGACCAAGCAAAGCAACCTTCACAGACGAAACTCCTCGGACGCGCGATCCTGGCGCCTTTGCGATGGCATGGAAAACCCAATAGGATAGCGCCGCCTGCGACGCGAATCAAGCGACGCGGCCCAGGAGTGTCCCCAGAATACGCAGCGGCCCCACCCCCAGGCCGGTGCGGCCGGCAGGTTGTGACGCCTGTGATATGCACACACGCGGAATGGGCGAGCCGAGCGGTTCATAGTAGGGCGGTTTATCGCCCGTTGCTTCGGGCGCGGAGACGGGCGACAAACCGTCTTGCCACTGTCAGCCCGCGCCATTGGCCGCTCAGATCAGCAAACCTCCGTGGGGAAACTCTTGACGCGGCCGGCCCATGCGGCAGCCGAAAAGGAAGATTGACTTCCGACCCAGCCGGGAATATAATATTTCTCTTACGGTTTCGCCTACAAGAGAGGGCAGGTAGCTCAGTTGGTAGAGCACAGGACTGAAAATCCTGGTGTCGTCGGTTCAACTCCGACCCTGCCCACCTTTCTTGCGCACGATGGGGGCGCCGGGGCAGATGAGGCCTTTGTGGCTAAGAGCGATTGGGGGACGCGCGTCCGCATACCAGAAGGCATTCCACGGAAGCCGCGGCTGGGGCCTCGGCTCCTGAAACGGCTCAGCAGCGCTGGCGGTTGGCTGCCAGGTGTTGCACGGTTTCTTTCGCGGCTCGGATAGGAGTTTGTGCATATGGCGCGCAGCAACCTTACATGGGCATGCCTCATCGCCGGCATCCTCGCTATCGGCATCGCTACGCTTGGCGCCCAGAATGGCGACGACGACCTCTACCGGCGTTACGATGAGTTCGTACGCGTCGTGCAGAAGGTGCGCGAGAAGTACGTCGACCCCGACGCGGTGGACGTGGACAAGCTCTTCAAGGGCGCAATCAAGGGCATGCTGCAAACGCTGCCTGACCCGTACAACGTCTACTTTACGGGCCAAGACTTGGAGAACTTCGAGGTCGACACCAAGGGCTTGTTTGGCGGCCTGGGCATCGAGATCACATTGACGGACGGCATCCTCACCGTCGTCACGCCGCTCGTGGGCACGCCGGCGTTCAAGGCCGGCGTCGAGGCAAGTGACCGAATCATCAAGATTGACGGCGAGTCGACGGAAGGCCTGTCCCTGAACGAAGCCGTGAAGAAACTGCGCGGCAAGCCGGGCGATCCCGTGACCATCACCGTATTGCGCGAGGGCGAGACCAAGCCTCTCGACATCCCCATCGTGCGCGCTGTGATCGTCGTGCCAAGCTTGCGAGGCACGCGCATGATCGACAAGAAGGCCAAGATTGGGTACGTGTGGATCACGAACTTCCAGCAGCAAACCGCGGAGGACTTGCACAAAGCGCTCAAGGAACTCACCGACCAGGGCATGGAGGCGCTCGTGCTCGACCTGCGCTACAACCCGGGCGGGTTGCTCAACGTGGCCATCGAGGTGTCGGAGACGTTCCTCGAAAAGGGCCAGGTCGTGGTCAAGACCAAGGGCCGGCACGCGAGTGACACCCGCGTGTACAGGGCGAAAGGTACGAGCATCAAGTCGCTGGCCACCATGCCCATCGCGATTCTCGTGAACAAATCGAGCGCCAGCGCGTCGGAGATCGTCGCCGGGGCGCTGCACGACCACAACCGCGCGATCCTCGTGGGCGAGCACACGTACGGCAAGGGATCCGTGCAGACCGTCATCCCCATGGAGAACAGCAAAGCCGCACTCAAACTCACCACCGCGCGCTACTACACCCCCTCGGACACGCCCATCCTCGCCAAGAAGGGCATCGAACCGGACGTGAAAGTGGAGCTGACCCTGGAACAGGTCAGACGCATGAGCAAGTACTATCGCGAGGAGCACCTGCGGGAGAACAACGGCATGAAAGGCGAGGGCAAGACCGACGCCGCGGGCAAGCCGAAGGCGGAAGCGAAGCAGGGCAATGCAAAGGCGGAGGGGCTCACCTGGCAGAATTCGGACCCGCAACTCGTGCGCGCGGTGGACCTGCTGCGCTTGGGCCGCATCTTCTACGACCGCATGGCCGTGGGCAAGAAGTGATGCGCGTGCTGGGTATCGAGTCGTCCTGCGACGAGACCGCCGCGGCCGTGGTCGAAGATGGCGTGCGCGTGGTGTCGAGCGTCGTCGCATCCCAGGAGCAGTTGCACGCAGAGTACGGCGGGGTCGTGCCGGAGATCGCCTGCCGCGCACATCTCGAAACCATCGTGCCTGTCGTGGACCGGTGCATCAAAGAAGCCGGCACGACGCTCGACGACGTGGATGCGGTCGCGGTAACCAACCGGCCGGGACTCATCGGGGCTCTGCTCATCGGCGTGGCCTGTGCCAAGGCCATCGCCTACGGCCGGTCCAAGCCTCTCATCGGGGTGAACCATCTGCACGCGCACATCTACGGCGGCATCCTCGCGGCTGGCGACCGCATCGAGTTCCCCGTCGTGAGCCTCGTCGTGTCCGGCGGCCACACGAGCCTCTACATCACGCGCTCGCCCATCGACCACGATCGCATCGGCGCGACCACGGACGACGCGGCCGGCGAGGCGTTCGACAAGGTCGCTAAAATCCTGGGCTTGGGCTATCCCGGCGGGCCGATCATCGACAAGGTTGCCGCAGCGGGAGACCCAGCGGCCGTGGACTTCCCCCGAACCCGCCTCAAAGATCGGCCCATGGACTTCAGCTTCAGCGGCATCAAGACCGCGGTGCTCTACCACTGCCGCGGCCAGGACAAGCACTGGCGCGACGACGCGCCGCCCCTGTCGGCCGATGTCGTCGCGGACGTGGCCGCCAGTTTCCAAGAGGCCGTGGTCGATGTGCTTGTCGCACGCGCCTGGGCCGCGGTGGAGCACACCGGCGCCAAGGGCCTCTTGCTCGGCGGCGGCGTGGCCGCGAACAGCCGCCTGCGCGACCGCATGGCCGCCGCGGCCGAGGAGCACGGCCTGCCGGTGCACTGCCCGCCTGTACGCCTGTGCACGGACAACGCGGCCATGGTCGCGGGCCTCGCCTACCACCCGTTGCTGGCTGGCCAGCATAGCGGCCTTGATTTGCAGGCCCTGCCGCGGTAATCTGGGGCGCTCCCCAAGGGGCGGCTCGGCCGCCTCAATTGGCCACCGCGCCACTCCAAGGGAGCGGCCCCCGAAGCTTCGGGACCGTCCGTCGGAACGCGAAGGCGTTCCGCTCCAGGCGAAGATGCGGCCGCCTCAGACTCTACTGGCCCCCAGTCCCTGCCCATGGATGCCCACTTCCTGCACAACCTGCTGAGCCAAGTGCAGGCGGGCAAGGTGGACGTGGCCGCGGCCGCGGCCCAATTGGCCCAGGCATCGTTCACCGACCTCGGTTTCGCCAAGATCGACGACCACCGCGCGGTGCGATGCGGCCACCCGGAAGTGATTTTTTGCCAGGGCAAGACCGTGGCCGACGTCGTGGGCATTGCCTCGCACATTATCGACTCCGGCCAGAACCTGCTCGCCACGCGTGCGTCCCAGGATATGGCGGACGCGGTGCGCGAGCGCTACCCGGACGCGGAGTATCATGAGCGTGCGCGCGTCATCGCGCACCGCACGGCCGCGCCGCCCCAAGCCGACGGCGTGGTCGTCGTGGTGAGCGCCGGCACGGCCGACATCCCGGTGGCCGAAGAAGCGCGCGTCACGGCCGAGGCCATGGGCAACACGGTCGAGACGGTGTACGACGCGGGCGTGGCCGGCATCCACCGGCTGCTGCGCCACCAGGACACGCTCCGACGCGCGAGCGTGATCGTCGTGGTGGCCGGCATGGAAGGCGCGCTTGCGAGCGTCGTGGGCGGGCTGGTCGCCACGCCCGTCATCGCCGTGCCCACGAGTGTCGGATATGGCGCGAGCTTCAACGGCCTCGCGCCGCTGCTGACCATGCTGAATAGCTGCGCGGCGGGCGTGGCTGTGGTGAATATCGACAATGGCTTTGGCGCCGGCTACATGGCCTCGCTCATCAACCGGCGCCGAGCGGCCGAGCCTCTGGAGGCGAACTGACCATGCGCGAGATCAAGAAGCTGCCCCACCTGTCGCCGCGTCAGCCGAACACCCACAAAGGCGACTACGGCCGCGTGCTCGTCGTCGCCGGCTCGGTCGGCATGACCGGGGCCGCGTACCTCACGTCCAAGGCCGCGCTCCGCACCGGCGCCGGCCTGGTGATGCTCGGCATCCCGGAGAGCCTCAACTCCGTCATGGAGGCCAAGCTCACCTGCGTCATGACCAGGCCGCTGCCGGAAACGGACGCGCGCACGCTGAGCAGCGAAGCTAAGCAGGAACTTCTCGACCTGTCCGAGGATTGCGATGTGATCGCCATCGGCCCCGGCCTGGGCCGGCACCCCGAGACCAAGGGGCTCGTGCTGTGGCTGATCCAGATGCTCGACAAGCCCATCGTGCTCGACGCGGACGGCATCAACGCGATCGACAACGACCTCTACGCGATCGAGCGCACCCGCAAGGAGATCGTGCTCACCCCGCACCCCGGCGAGATGGCCAAGCTGCTGGGGCTCTCGTCGGCCGACGAGGTGCAGAAGCGCCGCATGAAGATCGCAATGAAGTTCGCTGAGAAGGAAGGCATCGTGCTCGTGCTCAAGGGCCACGAGACGCTGGTGACCGACGCCAAACGCATCTACATTAACAGCACCGGCAACCCCGGCATGGCCACGGCCGGCGCGGGCGACGTGCTCACCGGCATGATCGCCTCGCTCATCGGCCAAGGCATGCATGCGTTCGACGCCGCACAACTGGGAACGTATCTCCACGGCCGCGCGGGCGACATCGCCGCACGGCGCCTGGGGCACATGGCCATGACCGCGACCGATATCATCGACGCCCTCCCACGCGCGCTCGCACACTACGCCCGCAAGATCGAACGTGCGCGCAAGGCCAAGGAAGCTGACGAGACTCAGAAGCTCGAAGAGTAGCCCCGGCCAACGGCCCACACATCAGGACGTCGCCATGCAAGGATTAGACCTACAAACGGAAACGATCGA
Organism: Planctomycetota bacterium; assembly: GCA_024278415.1. The sequence continues at coordinate 19,724 of JAJRTI010000516.1, forward strand.
CGTGGATGGCCACAAGGCCGCGGTTATCGTGCTCTCGGGCTATCTCGACACCTACACCGCTCCCAGCCTGCTCAAGGCGCTGCAAGCCGCGGCCGACGAGGGAGCGGTGGACATCGTGTTCGACATGGCCGCGCTGGAGTACATGAGCAGCGCTGGCTTCGGAGTCATCGCGGGAGCCCATCACCGGGTCGGCGACAAAGGAGGCAAGCTCGTCGTGGCCTGCTTGTCGGACAAACTCCAGAGCATCTTAGACGACCTCGGACTGTCGGAAATCGTGCCCACGGCCGCGACCCGCGAGGCCGCGATCAGTTTGCTGAAGTAGAACACCCCCCCCAAACGATTCATGATTGAGATGGAGCTATGATTCAGAAGGTTGCCATGCCTCGGTTCGGACAGACCATGGAAGAGGGCACCATCGAGCGATGGGCCAAACAGATCGGCGACGACGTTGAGATAGGAGAAGTGCTGCTCGAGATCACCACGGACAAGGCCACGCTCGAGGTCGAGGCGTTCGCGTCTGGCGTGCTGCGCCAGGTGCTGGCCGCGGAAGGCGACGTGGTCAAGTGCGGCCGCGTCATCGCTCTCGTCGGCGACGCCGACGACGAACTGCCCGAGATCGATCCCAATGAGACGATCGAGGCCGCGGCCCCAGCCGAGGAGAAGGCGGCCGCGGCGCCCGAAGCCCCGGCCAAGCCGGCCGCAGCCAGTGCGCCCACACCGGGCCCCGCACCGGCCCCCGCGGCCGCGCCGGCCGCCATGGCCCCCGGTACGGCCGTGGTTGGCAAGGACCGGCTTTTCGCATCGCCCCGCGCCAAGCGGCGGGCCCAAGAGGAGAAGGTCGCCATCGATTTCATCCGCGGCTCCGGCCCCAACGGCCGCGTGGTCGAGGCCGACGTGATCGACTACGCCGCGCAGGCCGCGGAGTGCAAGGCGTCCCCGCTCGCACGCGAGGTCGCGTTCCAGCGCGGGGTGGACCTGCTCGCGGTCAAGGGCTCTGGCCCGTTCGGCCGCATCACCAAGGAAGACGTGGCCGACGCCCCGCCCGCGCTGCCGTCGTACGACTTGGTCGAGCCGCTGTCCGCCATGCGCCGCGTTGTCGCCAACCGCATGTTCGAGAGCAAGCGCGACATCCCGCACTTCTATCTCATGATCGAGATGGACATGACCGAGTGCATGGCCTACCGCGCGGAACTCAACGCTCCCGGCGACGTGAAGGTGTCGTATAACGATATCCTCATGAAGGCCTGCGCCATGGCCTTCCGCGACAACCGCGGCATGCTCGCTGCCTGGGGCGGCGACAAGGTCGTGATCAAGACACAGATCAACATCGGCCTTGCGGTCTCCATCGACGACGGCCTCATGGTGCCGGTCGTGAAGGACGTGGACCGCAAAACGCTCGCGCAGATCTCCGTCGAGTCGGCCGAGCTGGTGAAGCGGGCGCGCTCGAAGAAACTCACGCCAGACGAGTACGAAGATGGCCGGCTCACCATCTCGAACCTGGGCATGATGGACATCGACAACTTCATTCCCATCGTGAACCCCGGGGAGGCCGCGATCATGGGCGTGGGCCGCATCAAGGAGAAGGTCGTCGCCATCGATGGCGGCATCCGCGTGCGCAACATGATGAACGTGACGCTCTCGGCCGACCACCGCGTCGTGGACGGCGCGGTCGCGGCCACGTTCCTCAAGCAGGTGAAAGACCTCATGGAAGCCCCGCGGCAGATCGGGTAAAGCGCTGGGCTACACCCACCACCATGGCACAGCCCGAACTCCGGGCGACACCGCCAACGGCTGGGGAACATTGGCCGCGATGGCTGCCGGGCCATCGGGCTCGCCCGCTAGTTGCCGCCACTTGTGGACATTGGCCGCGTGCCCCGGCGTGATCGTGGCTGAAGCCTTCACTTCAAGCGGAAATAGCGTTCCGTCGCGGTCGATGAGAAGGTCCACTTCGAGCCCATCCCGCGACCGCCAGAAGTACAGCGAGGGCGGCTGGCCCCGATGCTGGAATGCCTTCACCCATCCCGCCACCACCGCGGTCTCCACAAGCGGCCCCACAAACGGCCCGTGCAGCGTAGGCTCGGCCGAATGGAGCCCGAGCAAGAACGTAGCCAGCGCTGTATCCAGAAAGTACAGCTTCGGACTCTTGATGAGCCGCTTACCAAAACTGCGAAAGTACGGCTGCAAGAGAAACACCTGGCCGCTCGCCTCCAGCACCGAAATCCACTGCTTGATTGTCGGCGCGGACACGCCCACCTCGCGCGCCAATTCGGAGCAGTTCAACAACTGTCCTGTTCGGGCGGCCGCTAACCGAAGAAAGCGCTCAAACGCGTTCAAGTCGCCCACGTTCACAATCTGCCGCACGTCTCGTTCGAGGTAGGTCTGGACGTAGCTTGCACACCAGATGTCCCGGTCCACGCCAGGATTGGCGCGCAACTCAGGGTAGCTGCCGCGCAAGAGCCAATCGGCAAGATCGACGGGAGGGCAAGGTGCATCGCCGCCATCGAAGACGCGGTGAAGCAGATCGTCGATAGAAACGTCGCCGCTCGGCTGGCCGCCGGCTTCGCCGGCCGAGAACGGCAGAAGTGTCATGACCGCCACGCGGCCAGCCAATGACTGGCTCACATTCTGCATGACCGGGAAATTCTGCGAGCCGGTCAACAGCCAGCGACCGGGCCTCCGGTCTTCATCTATGGCGGTCTTGACATAGGAGAGCAGTTCTGGCACATACTGAATCTCGTCGAAAATGACCGGCGCCGGATTCTCGCGCAGGAATCCGATAGGATCTGCTACCGCCCGAGCCCGAACATCGGGGTTCTCCAACGAAACAAATCGGTGCGTCTTTCCCCACCCCATCTTGAGCAAGGTCGTCTTGCCAGACTGCCGAGGGCCGGTCACGAGCACTGCCGGAAACGTGCGGCAGGCCCTGCGGATGGTATGTTCTAACGTGCGAGCAAACATGAAGAAACGCTACCACATGGCGGATGAAAAGTCAAACTTTCAATCCGCCATGTGCCGGTAGCCTCGCTGGCCACGGGAGGTCCACGATCAGACACGAGACTTCGCGATCGCCGTGGGCAACGCTCCGCGTGGCGTTCTGCCTCATGGCGCTCACCACGGCCGCCCGCGCCGCGGACACGCTTTTCAGCGACAACTTCGCATCCGCCGCCGCGTGGCAAGTCGTGCAGGGCAAGTTCGAAGCCGCGGCAGGCCGGCTCGTGGCGCAGGGCCACGACGCGGCCGTGGCGGTGCTGAAGGGCCGTCGCTTCGACAACTTCGTGCTCGACGTCGACATGCTTCGGCCGGCGCGAGGTTACGTGGGCGTGGCCCTCCGGCGCCAGAGCGAGAGCAAGCCTTGGAGCGACGCGTATCACCTTTGCTCGCTCCGGCCGGGCCACTTCCGCATCATCGCCAAGCGCGGTGGCCGCTACGACGCGCCCCTCTTCGACTCGTCGCGCGTGGCCGAACTCCAGCCCGGCGCCGTGGTGCACCTGCGCGTGTGGATCAAGCGCGGCCACCTGCGCGTCTGGATCAACAATCGCCTGGTGGCGAACGTGCGCGACGAGAGCCCTCTCCCCGCGGGCGGCATTAGCCTCAACGTGGGCAGCGGCGGCGCCAAGCCGAGGGCCGAGTTCCGGCGCGTGGTCGTGCGAACCGCCGACGCGGTCCCGCCCCCTCGGCCCGACGAGATCCCTCCTGCCAGCTTGGCCGAGATCGTCGCGCAGGGCGAGGCCGAGCTGCGGAAGCGCATCCCGTCGGTCAAGAAGCAACTCGCATCGGCCAAGGGACGCGCATTGTCCGATGCGGAGCTTCAGGACCGCGCCAGCCAGGCGCACGCGCTCCTGTGGCGCTACTACTACGCCCCGCGCACGCACATGGTGTACACGATCATCGAGCCGCACACGGGCCAGCCCGTCCTGCCCACCATCGAGGAGGTGCGACGCGGCCGGCCCAACAAGAACGGCTGGGCCACGCCGATCGAGGACTGCGCCGGCTACGGCAATGGCAAGCATCTCGCATGGCTCGTCGAGCGATACGAGGCCACTCACCGCGCCGAACACGCGGACGACGCGCGGCGCGTGCTTGCCGGCGCGCTGCATCTGGGGGAAATTCGGCCCGCAGATGAGCACGGCTTTGCCGAGGTGGTGCGCGGCGTGCTGCCCGACAACACCACGTACTACGAAGGCCGCGGCAGAGGCAGCAGCGGAGACAACTACAACGGATACAGCTACGGCCTCTGGCGATACGCGCGGTCAACGCTTGCAACGCCAGACGAGAAGGCGCGCATCGCCAATGTGATGCGCCGAACCTGCTACCCCGGCGCAACCATCTTCAGCGCCATGGCCGGCGACGTAACGCAAGACCCCAAGTGGAGGCAGGTCTACCTCCGCCGCGCCAAGGCGACCGCGCGAAGCATGGCGGGCTGGACTGTTGAGTCCCGCCAAAACGACGCGTCGTGGACGGCTGTGCAGCAGCAAGTCCGGCTCGCGGCTCTCGCCGCGATCGAGAGCGATCCCACGCGCCGCGCCGCGTATCGGCTCGCCCTGCGCGTGAACGCGTGGAGCCGCTGGAAGGACGTGCTGGCCGGGCTGACGTACGACCCGGCTAACGACGCGTACGTGCACCGCGTCAACACGGTGCGCCGTCCCCTGGACGGCATGCTCACGGTCATGTTGGCCGGCGACCGGGAGGCCATCGACGCGTTTCTGCCGGCCTTCCGCCGCGTCGTGGCCGGCTACGACTTCCGCGACTTTCGCGACCAGCGGCAATTGACGCCGTTTATCGGCGCGTATTGGCTGGGTGTGCGGCAATCGGCGCTTCGCTACGACCCGGGCCGGCCGGCGTGTGCGCACGTCGCACTCAATCCCCTCGATCCGAAGCGCGACCTCGTGCTCACGTACTTCCCCAACTGCAACGCGTACGCGAGCGGCGTGACATGGCGCGGGCCGGGCCAGCCGGACGGCCCGAACTGGAGCGCTCGCCTAAATCGGGCCAAGATCGATGCGGCCGACGGCGCCCTCCGCGTCCGTACGCAGCCCGATGGCGAAGCCCGATTCGAGGCGGTCTCCGCGCCTTGGGTGAGGTACGCGGATGCGGCCTCCGGATACACGATCACGTTCCGGGCGCGAGTCGTCGATGGCATACTGGCCGTGCACGTGGACGATGGCTCGTTCGCGGCCGAGCTGCGGCTGACCCGGTCGCAAGTGCGCATCGCGGGGCAGCGCACCGTCGCCGTTCAAAGCAACACGGACTGGCGCGACTACCGCGTCGAGTCGCGGAACGGGGCGCTCGCGCTTCAGATCGATGAGCAACCCGCGGCCACCGTGCGGATGGCGAAGTCGAAGGGGCCGCGCCGCCTTTGGTGGGGCGGGGGGCAAACGGGAGGGCCGAACCATTTCCTTTGCGCCGCGTTCGGCTTTGAGACTCGAGAACCGTTCAGATATCCCGCTGCGAAACGGTAAGATGGGGGCATGTCGAAGGCGAGTCCGTAAGGCAATGGAGCCTCCGCCTCTCCCCATCCCTCCCATGAGTCGAAGACTGGAGCCAGGGTCATGCACCAACGCCTAGCCACACGTGCAATCGCCATAGTCGTCGCTCTCTCCGCCGCGGCGGCCGCGAGCGAACGCTTGCCCAACCCCTGGGCCGAGCTGGAGCCGATGATCGCTCAGCCGGTCCAGACGCGGCCGATCAAGAAGTGGACCAAGAACGGCGCGGAACTGGAGTCGTTCCGTTTCAACTCGCACCAATGGAAAGGCAAGTGGATTTGGGCGTACGCGATCTACGGCAAGCCCAAGGGCAAGGGGCCGTTCCCGGCGGTCCTCCACATCCACGGCGGCGGCCAAACCGCGTCCGAGGCGAACGTGCTCGACTGGACGCGGCAAGGGTACGCGTGCATGTCCTTCGACTGGACCGGCCCCATGCCGAAACGCAACCGGCCGCCGGAAACGACAACCCCTATGCCCAAGGGCGTGGCGAACCCGCGCACGGACAAGCCCACGATCCGCTACAGCAAGATCTGGCACGCGGTAGTCATGTCCCGGCGCGCGCTCACGCACATGCTTGCCCGGCCCGAAGTCGACGCGAGCCGCGTGGGCAGCTATGGCATCTCCTGGGGCGGGTACACCATGTGGCTGGTCAACGCGATGGACCACCGGCTCAAGGCCGCGTGCGCGATCTACGGCTGTGGCATTGTCGCGGGCCGCAAAGGAGCGGACAAGTACATCGACCACGAGTGGAGCGCCGCGTTCGAGCCGATCCACTACGCGACGCGGCAGCGCGCGCCGATCCTTTACCTCGGCGCCACGTGCGACTTTTTCGGCTGGGCGCCCACGTACGCAGCCGTGTCCAAGAAGGTCACGGTCGATCAGCGGTCCGCCTGGGCTGTGAACGAGGACCACCACTGCGCCCCGGCTGCGGCGACCGCGTACCGCTGGATGGATTGGCGCGTGCGCGGCGGCAAGCCCATGCCGGCCGCGCCCGCGCTGCAACTGAAGGCCGAGGCCGGCAAGCTTGTCGCACACATGGCCGCGCCCCAGGCCGCGAAAGTCGGCGTGATCTTCAGCATGGGCAACGCCTCCTCGCCGAACCGCCTGTGGCAACGCCGCCCCGCGCAACGGATGGGAGGCGAGTGGCGCGCGGTGTTGCCTGTGGCAGACGCTAACGCCCAGGTATGGGCCATGGCCGAGGCCACGTACCCGGAAGGCTACTACCTGAACTCGCAGCCCGTCTTTCAAGTGCCGGCAAAGTTGGGCAGAATTGAAACGACCCGCCTGCCGGCACGTATTGTGTATGACCCGAACATCGACGGCGATACGATCACGCGCTCCACGGGCACCGAATTGTACGCAAGCCGGTACGACGTGCGCATCGCCGCCGGAGGCCCGGACGGCGGCAAGTGCGTGGAGGTGAGGTCGCTCGTGGCGACCGACCGCGGCTGCCGCGCACTGCTGCGCCACCCGGCCGACCCCGCCCGCCAAGGCAAGCCCGGCGAAGCGCTGGCGATCTGGGTCGCGAAGAACAAAGACAATCGCGTCGCGCTTACGGCCGCCACCGCCAGGCGCGGACAGGCTCCGTTCGTCGTTCGCCTTCAACTCGATCCAAAGGGCCCGGAGTGGCAACGCCTTGTCGTGAAGCGCGAGCAGTTCGTGCGCACCGGCAAGGACAAGACGCTCCAGACACTACCCGCCTGGAACCAGATCTACACACTCGGAGTCCACGTCGCTAACGCTCCGCGGAACCCCTCTCGGTTCGCTCGGATCGAGTGTACACCTGCACCTTGACGATAAGCGAGGACCGGGGCTATACTAGGGTATGGGGTGGCCGAGTGAGCGCAGGTCCTCGCTGACAACAAAACGCGGCGCCGCCATATCGGCTAGCCGCAGAAAGGACCACGGCCATGACACGCTTCACACGAATCCTCGCCGCTGGCCTCGTGTTGGGCATCACGAGCGCCGCGATGGCCCAGGACCGGGACAAGGCCCCAGACCGCGAGACGTACAACAAGCTGTGGGACGCGTCGCTGAAGGTGATGAAGGCGCGCTTCTTCGTGCGCTATGCGAGCAAGACCGGCCGGCGCATCGTCGCCGAGTCGCCCCTGCGCGTGCGCATGCTCGACAAGTCGCGGCAGAAGGTCGAGGCGCGCATTGTTCGTGACGAAGACTTCTACTGGGACGTGGAGGTCCGCGTGACGAACCAAGTCGATGTCTCCCAAGCGACCAGCATGACCCGTTACTCCCCCAAGTACGACTGGCGCGCGGTCACGTTCGACCACGACATGGAAGCCGAATTGGTCAACGCGATCAAGACGGAGGCCTTCGGCGCGATCCAGCCGGTGAAGGGCACCTTCATGCCCGTGGGCTCGCCCAAGGGCAAGACGTATCCCACGGGCCGGGTGATCATCCCTAGCGAGGCGTCGCAAGCCGCGAAGGGCAAGGGCGCCCAGACGAATTACGCGCCCCCGCGCACTCCGAGCTTTCTCATCCTGATCTTCGCGCCCAAGCGCCAGCCCAACGACAAGGTGGTCCCACTGGTGGTGAAAGGCGAGCGCCAATTCCGCGAGGGCCAATACGAGAAGGCCTCGGCCACGTTCCGAGAGGCGCTCCTGACCGACCCGCTCCCGGCCGTGAAGGTCGCGCTGGGCCACGCGCTCTTCGCCACCGGCGACTACGCGTTCGCTTCAGCCTCGCTGCGCGAGGGCCTCCACGACGTGCCGGACCTCCCGCGCAAGCACATCGACCCGCGGGAGTTCTATGGGGCGAAGAAGGACTTCGACGCGCAGGAGAAGCGGCTGGCCCTGTGGATCGAAAAGCACCCAGACGACGAACCCGCGCAGTTCCTCATGGGCTACCTCAAGTATTTCAGCGGCGACCGCGGAACGGCGCGTGTGATCTTCGACAAGCTGCTCGATGAGAACCACGACGACGCGGAGGCCAAGCTCCTCCGCGCGTCGATCGTGCGAACGGCCGCGGAGTGAGCAAGGCGAACGGCTCGCGCTGGACGGCCTCGTCCAGCGCGGCACTGCGCGCCGCTTGGGCCGCTGGAGAGAATGCTCTGGCGGCCCGTTGCGCTCCAAGGTAGGATATGGGCCGTCGGAGCAACCGCTGCTTGGCGCCAAGGAGAATGCGACATGTCCATCGACGATGACGACGGGTTCGAGGATGGCGACCTGCTGGAGCATGGGTCGCGGGAGCCGCGGCGGAAGCAGCCTCCTCGGCTCGCCCGGTTTTTCAAGTTCATGAGCCAGAAGGGCGCGTCAGACCTGCACGTGAAGGCCAGCCGGCCACCGCTGCTGCGCATAGGGGGCCAACTGCGGCCGCTCGACATGGACAGCTTCACGCCCGAGCAGGCGGAGCGCTATATTCGGGAGATCCTCACCGATGCACAGGAGGCCACGCTCGATAAACGGGGCAGCGTGGACTTCGCGTACGAGTTCGGGGACAACGAGCGGGTGCGCGTGAACGCGTTCAAGCAGCGCGGCTCGCTCAGCCTCGCCGCGCGTCTGGTCAAGAACGAGATCCCCAACTTCGAGCAGCTCAACCTGCCGCCCGCGGTGGAAAAGCTCACGACGTATCGGCAGGGGCTCGTGCTCGTGTGCGGCGTGACCGGCAGCGGCAAATCGACCACGCTTGCCGCGATCATCGAGGACATCAACGCGGCGAGGCGTTGCCACATCCTCACCATCGAGGACCCCATCGAGTACGTGTACGCCGACAAGAAGGCGGCCATCAACCAGCGCGAGATGGGCATCGACGTGTTCGACTGGTCCGAGGCGCTCACCGCCGCGGTGCGAGAGGATCCCGACGTGATCCTCGTGGGCGAGATGCGCGACCGCGAGACGTTTGCGGCCGCGCTGGCAGCGTCCGAAACCGGCCACCTCGTGTTCGGCACACTCCACGCCTCCAGCGCGGCGCAGGTCTTCGGCCGCATTCTCGATATGTTCCCGCCCGATGAACGCGACGGCGTGCGCAAGGGCCTCGCGTTCAACCTCCAAGCCGTGATCTGCCAGAAGCTCGTGCCCTCGTGCATGCACGGCACGGACATGGCGCCGGCCGTGGAACTCGCGTTCTGCACGCCCACCGTGCGCGAGTTGATCCGCAAGGGGCAGGACAAGGCCATCACCGATGCGATCCGAGCCGGCGCACAAGACGGCATGCAAGACTTCACCGCGTCGCTCGCGGACCTCGTGGGCAAGAGCCTCATCACCGGCGAGACCGCGCTCGAAATCGCACCGAACCCAGACGAACTGAAGATGGCGCTCCAGGGGATCCGCGTCAGCACGCGGGGGCTCGTGGGCAGCTAGTGCGAACGGGTGTTCGGTTATCGGTGTTTGGCTCTCGCGCGGGTCGTCTACCCGGCGTTGCTGAAAACACTGCTGAATCCCACTGGCTTGTCCAGTGGATCCTTAGTGCCTTAGGCATCAGTAACCGCGACAAAAAACAAGAAGTTGGTGTACGCCGTCCGCGCAAGTTGTTGCAAAAACATGCCGTTATGACTGGGATGGTCGCATTCCGTTGCCGTCCAATTCCGTTGCCAGTCTGCTTCA
>JAJRTI010000517.1 GCA_024278415.1 Planctomycetota bacterium
GTGAGTCGGCTGTGCATGATCGTCGAGGGCCAGACCGAACAGACGTTCGCGGCGCGGGTGCTCATGCCGGTTCTGGCCGAACGCGGCGTTTTCGCTCACGCGGAGCTATTCATGACGGGGCGCAAGAGGGGACGCTCATACCGTGGTGGACTCGTCAGCTTCGGCAAAGCAAGACACCATATCGCTCGTCGCCTCAAGGGAGACCGAGCGAGCGACCTGTTCGTTACGACGATGATCGACCTGTACCGGCTGCCCAGCGACTTCCCGGGAGCCTCAGAGGCGAGTGCTGTTTCAGATCCGTTCGCGCGTATAGCACTTCTGGAGGAGCGTCTCCGGAACGACATCCAAGATCCGCGCTTCATCCCATACATCCAACTGCACGAGTTCGAGGCGCTTCTCCTATCCGATCCCTCTCAATTCAGCATCGCGTTCCCAGGCAGCCAGAAGTCCATCGCCAACCTTGTTGCTCTCGTAGCACAGTTCGAATCGCCGGAACACATCGATGACGGTGACCAGACTGCTCCGTCGAAGAGGATCGGCGCTGAGTTGCCTGCCTACATGGCCGCCAAGGCGGCAGTTGGGCCTGCCATTGCCGAAGCGATCGGTCTAGACACGATCCGCGCCGAGTGTCGCCATTTCCGGGAGTGGTTCGACACACTGTGCCAGTTGGCTGAGCAAGTTTGACGAGTCTGTGGCGTCCCATGAAACAAGCCATCTGCATCATCGGCAGCCCTCGCGCCGGCGGCAACTCCGACTTCGCGGCAGTTCGCATCTGCGAGGAGCTGAGTGGCGCACTGGACGTGGAGCTGGTGCGCCTGCGGGAGATCCACATCGAGCGTTGCCTGGGGTGCCGGCAGTGCATGCGCCTGGGCCGGTGCGCGCTGGACAGCGATGACTTCCCGGCGCTGTGGCAGAAGGTGATGGACGCGGAGGTCGTGGTTCAGGTCTTCCCCGTGTACTGGGATGCGCCCCCGGGGATCATGAAGGACTTCATCGACCGCACGCACACCGCGTACGCAACGCCAGGTCACATGCGCGGCAAGACGGGCTACACGGTGAGCGTTGCGACGCTGTCGGGGTTCGAGTCCGCGGACCACGTCGCGGAGAGTTGGTTCGTGAACTACGGCGGCACGATCGCGGGGCGGGTGCACCTGCTCGCGCGGGAGAAGGGCGATCTGGCGGACTCTCCGGCCGAGCTATCGAAGCTCGATGCGCTCATCGAGCAGATACGGTACGGAATAGGGAAGTAGTCCGTGCGGGTTTGTAGCACGCTCGTAAGAGCGTTTCTGCCTTGGCGCGTCTCGGCCCAGGCACCGGGCGGAACGCACTGACGTGCGTGCTACGAACGGCTGCCAATCATCACCTGACCTTCTGCACCACCAGCCGGTCCACGTCTTCTTGCGTCGCGGGCGCGACCTCGACGACGTTGCCCTCGCCCTCCTCCCCGAACGGCCGGCACATGACTGCGGCCGATGGCAAGTCCCGCACCTTGCTGTACCTCATGATGAGGCCCGCGACCATACGCACGTTGGCGTCGTTTGCGTCACCTCGCAGCAGCCCTAATGGCCCCGGCGCGTCGCGCAGCTCCAGCCGGAGGTCGCTGGGCTGTGCGATCTCCTCGATACGGAGGTTGTCTTCGTGGTCGCGGCCGACCACGGCCTTGGTGCGCTCATCGAGCCGGAAGTGCCGGCCGTGCTTGATGAGGTGCATGTCGCTGACCGATAAGGCGCCGTGGTCGAAGTTGTCGCGGATGCGGTGCGAGAACTCCGGGTCCGTCGCAAGGCATCCGCCGGCGGGGCCGGGGTACTCGGTGATGCCGTAGCTCGCGGCGAGTTCCATCTGCCGTTTGCGGCTGCGGCCTTGGATGTCGAGGAGGCGCTCCCGGTCGACCCAGCCCTCTTGCTCCGGGATGGTCGGGGGCAGCAGCTTCGCGCTCATGGGGCGCAGGAGGTAGCCGTCCATGCCCGACGACTTCTCCACGACGCGCAGGGCGCCCAGCAACTGCGACATGGGCCGCTGCCCCAGCACTTCGCCGGTGATGACGAAGGACGCGCCGACTTCGTCGAACATCTCGCCGGCGCGCTTGATCATGAATGCGTGGCAGTCGATGCAGGGGTTCATGTTTTTGCCCCATCCGTGCTCGGGGGCGCGGATGATGGACATGAACGCATCTTCCTCGCGCAGGATGGTGAGCGGGATGCCCAGGTTCTCCGCGGCCACTTCCGCGGAGAGCTTGCCCCCCGGCGCGGGATCCTTGTGGAAGGGCGCGAGGAACGTGAGGCCGTGGACGCCGATGCCCTGGTCCATGAGCACGCGGGCCGCAAGCTGGCTGTCGAGCCCGCCCGACATGAGGGCGATGCATTTGCGATCAGACATGAATAAACCTCCGCGTGGCGGTCAGCCGGCTCCCTGGTGGGAAAATGCGATGCCTTCCAGCTCCACGAGCAAGTCGGGCCGGCACACATCGGCCACCGCGTAGACCGTGGGCACCTCTCCCAACCGCGCTTCGCAAACCGCTCGCACCTTTGCGTAGTCGTCTCGATGCTTGATGTACACCCGCACGAGCGCGAGGTCCGCGAGTGTCGCGCCCTGCCCCGGCCGGCCGTGCGCGGCCAGGTTGTCCTCGGCGATGAGGCTCTCGATGTTCTCGATCGTCTGGCGTGTTTGGCCCTCCACGTCGCCCACGTACTTCGTCTCCGACGCGACGATACTTGCCGTGCCCGAGATGAAGATCGACGCGCAGCCTTCCGCAATCACGGCCATGGCGCGGCAGAACTTGGGGCTCTTGGGGCTATACTTCGCACCGTAGTCGAACGCTGGCGTCTGCCGTGGGTTCTCCAAAGGGAGGAGCGTCATGTCGTGGCGCTCCGTGGCCAGCGCGATGCAGCCCATGAGCACATCCCGGCTCCCCGTGCCGATGCCCGTGCTGGCGGGAAAGACCGCGGCCCGAGAGCCCGCGGGCGCGAGTTCGGGGAGAAACGTCAACGGCTCGTAGAAGTCCGCACGCGCGCGATTGAGTTCCTTGTAGCGCTGCGTGTCCTTCTCGGGGCCGATGATGTCGCCGAGGTAGAGCCACGTGCGGAAGACTTGGTCGTAGCGCAAGCCCACGCTCCGAAGCCCGGCTTCCATGCGCCGAAACGCGTCGAGGGACCGGGTGTAAACGTCCGTTGCGCCCGTCTGGGGCACGATGCCCGCGCAGTGGGCCCACGCGGTGCCATGGTGGTGCACAACGACCAGATGCTCCGACATGCGGTCGATCTGGACGCCATCGTCGCCTCGGCCCACGCCCCATGCCTCGATTTCGAGTTGCTGGCCGCCGCAGGGGGGCTGAAGGATATAGCTGGTGGCGGGGAGGTGTTCGCCGTAGAAAGCGTGCATGATTTCGCGGCATTCGGCCATCTGGTCGGAGTTGCGGAGGAACACGGCCTGCCGCACAATTGTGCCCAGCGCGCTCTGGTCGCGCGTGACGGCCTCGATGGTGTGGAGCGCGTCCGTGGCCTGGTCGCGAAGGGTCCGGCCCTGCTGCGGCACAGCGCTGGCGAACACGTGCGTCACGCCGTTCAGGTTGACTACGGAGTAGCCGACGCCTGCGGTGCATTCCTTTCGGATCATGCAAGTTCCTTCAAAGGCAAGGGCTCACGGCGCTTGGGTATCCACTTGCTGCCGTGTGGCGCATCATCATAGATTGGGCTTGGGGGGGGAGTCAACTGCGGGACGTGGTTGCTGTTTGGAGTGCCGCCTTCAGGCGGTCCGAAGAGGCCGCCAAGACTGCCGACTCCGGCCGTCTCGTTGGCCCATCAGGCCAGACCTGCCAACAGGGAGACCTCGCGGTGGCTTGCCCCCATCGGCCGCGATCCGTATCATGTGACGCTTTGTGCATACTCGCGAATCCCCCTGGATTCGGTCGCATGAAGCACACAGCCAGGAGACTCCCCATGGGATTCAAGATCGGCATTGTTGGCGTGGGCCGGTTCGGCTCGCAGTTCATCCCGCTCTTCCAAGCCCATCCCGATGTGGATGAGGTCGTGCTCGCGGATGCGTTCCCCGACCGCCTTGCCGAAGCAGCCAGCGAACAGGGCGTGGAGCGCACGTACCCGTCGCTCGCCGAGTTGTGCAAGAGCGACGTGGACGCGATCGCGATCTTCACGCAGCGCTGGACGCATGGTCCGCTCGCGGTGGAGGCGCTCAAGGCCGGCAAGCACGTGTACTCCTCTGTGCCGGCCGCGGTCGCGCTCGATGAGCTTGACGAGTTGGTGAAGACGGTCGAGGAGACGGGGCTGTTGTACATGCTGGGCGAGACGAGCTATTACCGGCCGCAAACGATTTGGTGCCGGGAGAAGTTCGCCGCGGGCGACTTCGGCGAGTTTGTGTACGGCGAGGGCCAGTACCATCACGACATGAGCCACTTCTACTACTCGTACATGCACAGCGGCAAAGAGGGCTGGATGCCGACCGCAAGCTTCCCGCCCATGCTCTACCCCACGCACTCCGTGTCGCACATCCTGGGCGTGACCTTCAGCCGCATGACGAGCGTGTCGTGCCTGGGCCGCGTCGACACGCACGACGACGGCGTGTTCCGCAAGGACGTGAGCCTGTGGGGCAACGAGTTCAGCAACGAGACCGGCCTGTTCCGCACCGCGGACGACGGCATGGCGCGCATCAACGAGTTCCGGCGCACCGGCGCCGGCGAGAGCCGGCAGACGATCATCGGCACGCTCGGCGCGTACGAGGAGCAGACGAACTCCGGTGTGTGGACATGGCTCGAATTCGCGGATGACCACCGCGATGCAAACGGCGTCATCGACTTCCGCAACAGCACGGGCAAGTGCAAGAAGCGGAGCGAGGACGTGAGCTGGGTACGCGACACGTCGGGCGTGGAGATCACCGAAGAGAACCTGGGCGACTTGCCCCGCGAGCTTTTGGGCAAGAAGCACCTGGGCGTCGCGAAGCCGCACCACGTCGAGCGCCTGCCCCAGGAGTTCGTGGGCCTCAAGAACGGCCACGAAGGTTCGCACCAGTTCCTCGTGGTGGACTTCATGGAAGCGCTCACGACCGGCGCACTGCCGCCCAACCACGTGTGGCTCGCCGCACGCTACAACGCGCCGGGCATCGTCGCGCACGAGTCCGCGACGCGCGACGGCGAGCGCCTGCCTATCCCCGACTTCGGCCTGCCGCCAGAGGACGCGACGCTCATGGACCCGCTGGCGGTGCTACGCTAATATCCAAGAGTCGGAGGCCACGAAGGCACGAAGGTGCACAAAGAGGATCCGACTTCGTGCGGCTTCGTGCCATCGTGGCGATTCCCCTCGTTCCCAAGCTCCAGCTTGGGAACGCCCTGAATGCCTCGAACGGCATTGACGATTGCCAATTGGCAACGTACAATGCCAATTGAAGGAGGTGCACTCATGCAACTGACATTGGACAAGTTCGGCCGGGTTGTGATCCCCAAGGCCATCCGCGACGACTTCCATCTCCGGCCTGGCGACGTGCTGGAGGTCGAAGAAGAAGACCAGTGCATCGTGCTCCGGCCCGTCGAGGGCGAGAGTGCGCTGAAAGAGGTGGATGGCCTGCTCGTTTTCACAGGGGAGCCCGTGGGTGATACCACGAACTGCGTGGCCGAGTCCAGACAGGAGCGTCTGCGCAAGCTTGGCGCATGGGGCGGCCAATGAAGGTGATGCTGGATACGTCTGTTCTGGTGCCGGCGATGGTGGCGCTCCATCCTCGACACAGCCGCGCCGCACCTTGGCTCCGGAAGGCCAGAGCCGGCAAGGCGCAACTGGTCGTGGCTGCGCATTCGCTGGCAGAGACGTACGCTGTGCTTTCAGCCATGCCCACTCGGCCTCGCCTGACCCCCGCCATTACAAGGCAGATGATTCGAGCGAACATCGAGCCCTTCGCTGAGGTTGTGGCGCTCCGCCCAGCGGATTACCGCCGAGTGCTCGACGACGTGGCATCCCTGGGCCTGGCGGGCGGAGTGGTCTACGACGCACTTGCGGGGCGTGTGGCGCAGAAGGCCAAGGTTGACGCGCTGCTGACCTTCAACACCCGCGATTTCTTGCGCGTATGGCCCGAAGGGGCGGATGTCATTCAGGAGCCTTGAACTGCATGCGCTCAAGAAGGGCTCGGAGGCCACTAAGGCACTACGCTTTTTCGCAGGCTTCGCTGCGAAAAAGAGGCGGCTGCGCCGCAGCCGTTTTGGAGTGGGGTGGCAGAGCGTAGCGGCGACACCGCTTTGGCTCGAAGGTCTCAAGAGCTTTGCAGGCCTTCGTCCTCCGCGAGCCAAAGCGCCGTCGCCGTCCCGCAGATGCGGGACTCTGCCGGCGCACTCCACAGGGCGAATCTTGCGACAACATGTTGTCGCAAGGTTTACGCTAAGGAGACAAGGCGGGCTTCGCCCGCAACCCAAGGCTTCTGGCTGTCATGGATCAGAGGCAAGACGTGGCGTGTGGAGGGCAGGTTCGCTGTTCCGTATTGCGTATTGCGTATCGCGTATTCGGATCGCGATTCGAGATACGGAATACGCAATACGCAATACCCTGCCAAGAGTGCGCGCACACCACGCAACATCTTGTTTTCCATACCAGTTCCGGATGGCTAAGGCACTAAGACACGAAGGTGCATAAAGAGGGTCCGACTTCGTGCGCCTTTGTGCCTTCGTAGCTATTCTGCTCCCAAAGGCTCCAGTTTCCCCGTACCTTGCAGAAAGGAAGAGCATGAAAGTGATCGACAACCTGGGCATCCAGAGCTTCTGCTTCCGCGGCTTCGACACGCATGAGGACGTGATCGCCCGGCTCAAGGAGTGCGGGCTCAACAAGATCGAGGTTTGCAGTAAGCACGTTGACTTCTCAGACGAGTCTTGCTTCGAGGCCGCGGTCCAGGCGTACAAGGACGCCGGCGTGGAGATCGTCAGCATCGGCGTCGTCCCCTTCGCCAACAACCGCGAGGAAGAAGAGAAGGCGTTCAAGTTCGCGCAGATGGCCGGCGCCAAGTTCATGGCCTGCGACTTCAATCTACGCGCGACTCCGGATTGCTACCGCGTGGCCGAGGAACTCGCGGAGCAGTACGACGTGCGGCTCGCGATCCACAACCACGGAGGCCGGCACTGGCTCGGCACGGATACGATGTGGAGCTACGTGTTCGACAACACGAACGACCGCATCGGCCTGTGCCTCGACACCGCGTGGGCCATCGACTCGCGGCTCGACCCGGTCCAGATGGTCAAGAAGTTTGGCGACCGGCTCTACGGCTTGCACATCAAAGATTTCGTGTACAAGCCCGACCGCACGCCCGAGGACGTGGTCGTGGGCACCGGCATCCTCGACCTGCCCGGTCTGTTCAAGGCCATGGACGAGGTGAACTTCGCGGGCTACGTCGTGCTCGAATACGAGGCCGACGTGGACAACCCCGTGCCAGCGTTGGTCAAGTGCGTGGACGCGGTCCGGGAGGCGGACCATGGCTGATCCCGTACGCATCGCATTCGTGGGCTGCGGCGGCATCGCCGACGCGCACGTGCAAGGCTACAAGGCGCTCTACGAAGGCGGCTGCCGCGACGTGGAGTATGTCGCGTGCTGCGACGTGAACGAAGCGAACGCGGTCGAGCGCGCCCAAGGCTTGGCCGCGATCCAAGGCTCGGAGCCCAAGGTGTTCACCGACCTCGACGCGATGCTCCAGTCGGGCATCGCGGAGGCCGCGGACGTCTGCGTGCCCCATTGGCTCCACCACTCACTCGCAATCCAGTGCCTCGAAGGCGGCCTCCACGTCATCGTGGAGAAGCCCGTCGGCATCACCGTGAAGGCGACGAAGAAGGTGATCGAGGCCAGCAAGGCCGCGGGCAAGATCGCGGCGACCGCGGAGCAGATCCGGCGCTTCCAGACCGCGCGCGCGTTCCGGTGGGCCATCGTCGAGCGCAGACTCATCGGCGACGTACACATGGCCACGAACACGATGGTGATGAACCGGCTGCTCGACTGGGAGATGCCCAAGCAGCGCTGGCGCGCGATCCAGCTCCTGACCGGCGGCGGCATGATCCTGGACAGCGGCGCGCACTACGCGGACATGATGGTTCACATGTTCGGCGAACCCGACGAGATCTATTGCCGCATCCAGCGCTTGGACAACCGTGCGGTGGTGGACGCGCCGGTCGTGGGCAGCGTGCCCACCGACGTGGAGACCTCGTGGCACGCGATCATCCGCTTCAAGAGCCGCGTCGAGGCCACGTGGGTCTTCGGCCGCAACCACTACGGCCCACCCTAGCAGGCGGCGCGCTACTACGGCTCTGCCGGCACGATCCACAACGACAACGGCGTCATCCACCCCTTCCAAACCGGCGGCAAGGTGTTCCTCGCCGACGGGACGGAGATGTCGAACGACGACGTGATCGCCGAATACATGGCGAGCTTGTCGGACGACGAGAAGAATCGCCTCTTCCCCTACGGCTGCACGAACGGGTTCGGCGTGCAAACCCGGGACTTCGCCCACGCGATCCGCACGGGCGAGCCAGTCGAGATGGACGCCGAGGCCGGCCTGCGCGCCAAGACCTTGTGCATGACCTGCTACGAGTCGGCCCACGCGGGCAAGCCGCTGAAGTACGACGACGTGTTGAGCGGAGAGGTGTGCGACTACCAGAAGCGGATCGACGATTACTGGGGGATCTGATTCGGGCGACGGGGACATGAACCAAGGACGCGCAGCGCCCGACTTCGTGTCCCCGGAACCCGAATCATGGCGGCTTCGGCTACATCACCCCTCGCGTCTCTGCGCCTTCGCGCCTTTGCGTTTCTCTCTCCCTACTTCATCGACGGGATCACGATGCCCCGCATGATGATGCGGTTGGCGAAGAGGAACACGAGCAACGGCGGGATGCTCACAAGCACGGTGGCCGCGAGCACGTAGTTGTTGCCCGGGTTCTTCATCTGGAAATCGTACACCCACACCATGAGCGTCCACATCTTTTGCTTGGGGCAGATCACGAACGCCCACATGAAGCTGCTGTACGCGATGACGAACGTGTTGAGGCCCACGTAAGCGAGGATGGGCTTCACGAGAGGCATGGCCACGAGCCGGAACATCTGCACTTCGCTCGCGCCGTCGATCTCCGCGGCTTCGTACAGCTCCTGCGGCAGCGAGTCGAAGAAGCCCTTGAGCAGGAAGATCGCAAACCCGTTGGCCATGCCCGGGAGCACGAGCGCGGCGAAGGTGTTGAGCATGCCCAGATCCCGCAGCAGCAGGAAGCTGGGGATCATCGCGACTTCGGCTGGGAACGCCATCGTCGCCAGGAAGAAGATGAGCACCTTCTGCGTGTGCTTCATGGGGAAGCGCGACAGCGAATACGCCGCGAGTGGGTTGATTGTGAGCGCGCTGAGGAGGGAGAAGAAGACGAGAATGAGCGTGTTTTGCACTGCGCGGCCGCGGCCGACCATGTATTCCCACACGCGGCGGTAGCTCTCGGTGACGAACTGCCAGCGCACGCGCCAGGGGTGGAAGCGGACCGGCGCGACGTCCGCCAACGCGAGCGGCAGCGGCGCGTCGTCAAAACTCTTGAACGAGCTGCGCCAGGCCGCGTTCCAAGCGGCGAGGGCCGCGGGCCCCGAGCGGCCTTGGCTGTACTTTGTTCGGAGGAACTCGCGGAACCGGTTCTCTGGCGTGTCGAGGGCCAGTTCCTCAGCGGGGATCACTCCGGACGCGGTGAACTCGCACCAGTAGCGGCTGAGCATCTCGTTGTCCGGCCGCGTCAGGGGGAAGGGCATATCGTCCCACTTCGCGATGGGCTTGCCGAAGAATCGGCTGGCTTCCGCGAGCGCGGCTGCGCGGTCGCCGTTGGCTCGGGCCAGGAGCTTTTTGCGCACGTGGCGACGCCACTGCGGTGCGTACTGGGCCGGCGCCCTGAGGAGGCGCCGCGGCCAGCGTTTCACGACAAACTCGCGCCAGTCCGCCAATTCGGCCGGCCGGTCGGGCGGCGCCAGCGGGAAGCGCTGCGCGTAGATCCCTTTGACAGGCCTTCCCCATGCTTGGCTGAGCCCTTCCGCGTTGCCGTGCTTCAGCTTCAGGAACGTGTGCCAATACGTGTCTGACGGGATGAGCAGTTTCTGTTGCGCTGGGAGGCTCGCCTTGAACTCGCGCCAGAGCCGGTCCTTGGGGCTGTTGTCAGGCCGCCAGAAGGGCACGGCAAAGTTGCCGGGGCGCACGACCTCGATGCTGTAGTAGTTGAGGTAGTCGCTGCGCAACTCGTGGTTCATGATCGCCACGCCGAGCCGCCCGCGGTCGTCGAGGATGAACTCCTGCTCGTCCTCGTCCGGGTAGAGCCGCGTGAGCCATACCGGCCGCTGGCGCGTCTCGTGGATCTTCTTGAGGAGCGCGTCCGCTTTGGCGTTGTATTTCTTGCGCAGGAACGGCCGGTAGTAGTCCTCGATTCGGAACTCCTTGGCCAGCATACGATCGGAGTCGTACGCGGCCTTGAACTCGTTGAGATCCTGCACGATCGCGTCGGCCGCGTCGAGAGAGATGCCTTGCTTGGCGAAGGCCTGTGGCCGCGTCGCGTAGAACTCCTTGTCCCCGCGCATGCTCACCTGCGTGGACCACTGATCGCGGTGATGCCGGCTCGCGAGCAGGTCGAGTTTGATTGTGAACGCGTAGATGTATTTCAGCGCGAGTTCATTGCGGTCGCGCAGGTAGTAGGGCACGATCGCGTTGTCGCGCAGGTCGAACTCGTTGCTCAGCGTCTGCCCGAGCACGATGAGCACGGGGTAGATGATCGCCAGCGCACCCAAAGTGAGGAGCGCGTAGATCAGGGCACGGAGCGCGCGCTGGCCGGGATGGCGGCGTGCGACTTCAGAGAGGATGGGCATTGGCGGAATGGTTGATGGTTAATGGTTGATGGTTGACGGCCACCAACCGCGAGCCACTGACCTATGGCCACTGGCCACTGGCCCTACTGCGCTCTGCGGAACTCGACTTTCCGCAGGAAGTTGAGTTGGTACACGGTGAAGCCGATGAGGAGGCTGCCGAGAATCCAGGCGAGCGCGGTGGACGAGCCAAAGCGCAAGTAGCCGAAGGCTTCGAGGAAGATTTGGAGGCCGATGACGTTGGTTTCGTACGCGCCGCCGGTGAGCACGAGGATGTTGCCCATGCCGTGGAACGCGCCGATGAACGCGCCGACGAAGTTGATGATTAGCAGCGGCTTGAGGCTGGGGATCGTGATGTACCAGACCTTGGCCCACGCGTTGGCGCCGTCGATGTCCGCGGCCTCGTACATTTCGTCGTCGATGCCCTTGAGCGCGGCCAGGTAGACCAAGCAGGCCGACCCTGTGCCGGCCCAGATGCCGGGGATGGCGAGCGCCCATTTGTTGATGAGCGGGTTTTCGAGCCAGCGTATGGGCGCCTTCATGCCCACGGCCATGAGGAGGTGGTTGAGCATGCCCTCCTCGGTGGGCATGTAGAAAATCTTCCAGATGAAGAGCACGACCACGCCGCCGAGCAGGTAGGGCGCATAGTAGATCGCGCGATATACGGTCGCGCCTTTGCGCGCTTCAGAAAGCAGAATCGCCAAGATGACCGGCGCGAAGAATCCGAGCGTGAGCGTTGCGAACACGAACGTAGCAGTCGCCTTGACCATGCTGGGGAACAGCGGGTTGGTCACGACGCGGATAAAGTTTTCGATGCCGACGAAACGGGAGCCGCCCATGACCTTCACGTCTTCGAACGCCATGATCGACCCGCGCACAAGCGGGTAGTACGACCAGAGGAGGACGAGGAACATGGCCGGCAGGATGATGAGGATCGCGCCCAAGCGTTTGCGCCAGGGAATGCGCTGATGGCGGGCGGTTCCATACTCGCCGCGGACGCGGAAGACGAACCGATAAAGCAGCACGAACACGACGACCACAAACAGGATGAGCGTGGCCACAAACGGCACGCGGTAGCGCTCGATCATGTCCCGCACGATCTCGTCCTTCATGAAGACCTGCGTGTTGGCGAGCTGGTTGGCGCGCTTCAGATTCGCGTCGATGTCGTAGTTGCGGTCGGTGCAAATGCGGCTGAGCAGCACGAAGCTGAGCGTCTCCTGCTGCACGCGGCTGTATCCCTCGCTGATGGGCAGCAGCTTGTAGTACGCCGGGTTGTGGATCATGCGCTGGAGCGCGCGGCTGGTGGCCGGAATCTCTTTGGCGTACTCCTCCAGCCCCGCGGCGACCAGTTCGTCGTACGAGCACAGGTTGTAAAACCCATAGTCCACGAACTTCCGGACCCTTGCCGATTCGTACTCGAGGTAGTGCGGGTCGTCCTTGGGCACATAGAACTGCGCGGCGAAGTCGAGGATCATGTCCGCACACACCTTCACCCGGTCCGCACCGCCCCGGCGCTTGCGCGCGCCGGCGTAGATGCCGTAGTAGTGGTAGGCGCTGGCGCCGCCTCTTTCAGGGAACGGCATCACGCCTACCACCGCGGGATCGACGTTGCTGTCGGTGATCCAGTCGGTGAGGTAATAGTTCGTGATGGCGATCTCGCCGTTGAACCACAGCTCGTTCCACTTGGCGTCGGTGTCCACCAACGGCCGCGCGCAGCCGTAGATCACTTGCTTCGCGTTGGAGATCTTGATCGTCTTGTTGCAGAAGGTGCAGGTGACGGTCGTCGGGGTTTTCACTTGCGTCTTGCCGTCGCCCAGCTCGACCGGTTCGCCGCAATGGGGGCACTTGGTGAACGGCGCCCAGAGCATGTCGTGCCAGAGCTTCACCGCCTTGTGCGCCGCGGGGCTATCCAAGTCCGCGCGTTCGCGGCCGGGCACATCTTTGAGGCTCTTGCCGCACTTGGAGCATTTCCAAGCGACCTCGTCTTGTGGGAACCGGTTCTCCGTCTGGCACCAGGGGCACGTCTTGAGGTACCAAAGCGACTGGCCGCCGTACGCGTAGAGGTAGCCCTGCCAGATCCACCCGTTGGGCATGATGCCGAAGCCCTTGCGCCCCTTGGGCGTGCGCGCGCCGGGAATCTTCGCGTTGGGATCGGTGATCTTGCGGCACACGTACTTGAGTTCCTCGAACGTCTCGATCCGTTTCTCCGGGTCCAGGCCCGCATCGCGGAACACGTCCTTGCGATACACGAGGAACTGAATCCATTGGAAGCGCGGGAGGATGTAGATGTGGCCGTCGTCCATCATGAACTGCCGCACCTGCTCGGAGATGTTGAGGAACGGCTTCCAGATCACCTCGTCCACGCCGTCTGTGTACTTGCCGTCGCCGTTCGTGTCGCGATAGATGTACTTGTCGAGCGGCTCGAAGAAGCCGTTGCGGATCCAGGCGCGGGCCTCGTGGTGATAGACGCGCAGGATGTCGGGCGCGGTGCCGCCGGCAATAGCCATCATGAGGCTGCCGCGCTCGAGCGTGCGGATGCGAAGCTGCGTGGTGCGCGCCGGCCGGACGCGCGGGTGCTTGGCGAACCAGGCCTGGAACGGAGGGTAGAGCGTGGACGACGGGTCCGGCAGGTCGTGGATGGTGATCGTGTAGATCGGCGCCTCTTGGCCCCACGCAGCCAGAGCGAGAACGAGCGAGAGGAAAACGGTGGCCTGTCGTGCTCGGGTTGCGCCCCTGGGGCGGATCCCGAAGCCTCGGGTCCGTCCGCTGGAACGCGAGGGCGTTCCGCGGCTCGCTGGCATAGTTCTGAGACGTGACATATTTAGATCCGAACGGCCGTCAGGTGCGCGGCCACGCGCGCAATCGAGTCGCCGTGTTTGGTGCAGAGCTGGCGCGCGCGAGCAAAGGGGGACGCGGCGCCGGCGCTGGCGAAGTGGGGCAGGTCCGCGTGCGACAGCGCGGGCGCGAGGTCCTGCAACTCCACTTGGTCGGCGCGTCGTGAGATCGCGTGGGCCTGCGCATACCAGGCGGCCGCGGCCGCAAAAGCCAGATTCAGGCGCACGCCGAGCAAGTAGGGATAGGTTCCGAAGGGGTGGCCCAGCGCGCGCTTGGAGACGAACTTGGCGCGCAAGTATTCGAGCAGCCGTTCGGCCGCGTCCGGGCTCATGGGCAGCGGCTCGGCCCGCCACGCGTCCGCGACCGGCAGCGGCTCGTCCAGTTCGTCCCAGTCCAGTTCGCCCGATAGCATTGCAAATGCCGCGCGCTGCATGAAGAAGCCCCACCGCACAGCCATGCGCCGGCTCCAGGAGGATACGAGGAAGTCCGCGGGCACTTGCGTGTGGAGGTAGCCGAAGAACTGCGTCGTGAGCCGGCGGTCGATGCCGGTCGCCGGCTCGGCTCCACGCGCGAGGAGTTCTTCCGCCAGCGCGGGCACGAGCGCGTCGAACATGTCGTTGATGCGCTCGCCGGTGACTTTGCGCATGTCGGCCTTCATCAGTTGCTCGACCAGCGCCTCGATCAGGAGTAGCCGCAGCGCGGGCGGGAGGTCCTCCATGCGCAGCACGTTGGACAGAGCCGCGTCCACGCGCAACACGTCGCCCCAAAGCATCCGACGCGAGCGCAAGCCGAAGGGGACGGTCGCGTCCGTGGGCGCCGGCTCTTGTTCGAACAACTGCGTGCAGAAGGCCGCGAACTCTTTGCGGTATTCGGTCACCGGCGGGCCAATTTTCGCGGCCACGGCCGGGCAAGAGAAACGCACGCCCACGTAGAAGCCGTCCGGCGCCTGCGTGATCGCAAAGGGGTAGAGCCGTCCGCCGACCGGCTTGGCGCGGTAGCCCAAGCGCTTGTGGATCAGGCAGAGGTTGTCGTCGGTGAGGAACACGCACGCGCCGTCCTCGCGCAGCGCCAGCCGCGCCTGAGCGACGCGGCCGAGGCGGCGTTTCTCCACGACCCACTCCCGGCCCGCGAGCGAGGGCTCCACGCGATGCCACGCGTAGTGCCGGATGCGATGGTACTCGCCTTCGGTCAGGCCGATGGGCCAGCCCCGCCGGCAGCACTTGCCGCAGCGGATGCACTCGTAGTGGATGGAGTCGGGAATGTGGAGCGTAGGCACGGGCGGAGATATGGTTGATGGTTCAGGGTTGATGGTTGATGGTTCAGGGGGGAGACGTGCGCCGGCATGGACCATCAGCCAAGCGGCGAGAAGCGAACCATCATAGCGGAAGGCCCGAGGGGATGTAAATCGGGACAGCAAACATGACTCGCGGCGGAGCGCCCGGTCCGCCGCCCCCCTCATCCCTGGGTTGGTGAGCCCCGCCTTTAGGCGGTTTGATTACTCGCGCTGGACGGCCTCGTCCTGCGCCATCCCAGCGATGGTATGGCACTGGTCTCGGGCGTCCACGTCCGTGACTCCTACGCGTGGACCTCCTGGTCCGAAGGCATTACTCCAAGAAGCCAAGACCCGCTTTACGCCCCAACTGTTCGATGCGGACGAAGACGTCCGCGCTCCTCAGACCGCGTCCGGCCCCGCGGAGCCGATCGGCCAGGGCGTGCCTTGGGGCACGTGCGCGGGCTCGGTGATGCGCCCCGGGGTGAGCGAGCGGATCAGGTTCACGCTCGCGTCCGCGATCATGCGTCCGGCCTCGGGCACCAGCCGGCTCCCCAGCGCGAGGCGTGTTTCGTACCCACCGCCCGACTCGCCCATGGCCGCTTCGGTCGGCGTGTACCCGATGCAGCCGTTGGCGAGTTCGACCACGAACGTGTAGGGGAACGGCGACGCGGCTTTGATGTCCAGCCCAAGCTGTGCGAAATACTCGGCCGGGTTCGACACGAACACGGCGGGCCCGATCTGGATCGCTTGGATCTCGGCCTGCAAGTCCGGCTCCCGCTTGTTCAACTCGCTCAGCAGCACCGTGTCGCGCGCGAAGATCCACTCCACGTCGCGGGCCGCGTCCGACTGCACGAACGCGAGCGCTTCTTGCGCGCGCTCCGGCGAGATGGTGCGCACGGGGATGCGCAGCGTCTCGCGAATGGTCTCGACGGGGCCCAACTCGCTCGGCTCGGCTTGGCTGAGCACTTTGAGCGCTTCCGCGCCGACCGACTGGCCGACGCGGCGGGCCCACTTGATCCCCGACTCGTACTCGCGCTGCGACATGTTGTCCACTTGCGTCACGTCGCCGCAGGGGCCGTTGAGGAACACGACGGTGGACTCGAAGCCCATCGCGCCGCGGATGGTCTTGTTGAGGAAGTAGGGCCAATCTGCGCTGATCGCTCCGCCCATGGTGGTGCAGTGGCAGGCGAAGTTGACCGCGCAGCCGAGGAACCGGCCGTCGGGCGCCCAAGCGCTGAGCACGCCCACGTCCGGATCGATCGGCCCCGCGGGGCTCACAATGTCCGGGTTGCCTTTGCCGGGGTGGGTCATCTGCCGGCCGTCGCGCATGCGGAAGCGCCGGTTGAACGACACGTGGGTCTCCTTGCCCACGCCCACTGCGAGCCGCGCCGACGTCTTGGCTTTGTCCGCGAGCGCGACCGCGTTCGCGATCTGCACGGTCACGTGGCGCACGTAGTCGGGATCGGGCGAGGCCGTGCACTCGGTGGCGAGATAACGGTAGAGCTTGGGATCGGCCGCGTCCTCGAACTCGTCGCCAGTGAGCCCCACAAGGGGGCCGCCGGAGTGCGTGTGCGTGGCCGCGCACAGGATGTGGTGGCCGGGGATGCCGCAAAGCTTTTGCGCCATGCGCCGCGCACGGGCGACGATGGATTTCTTGAGTGACAGCGCGTCCGCACTCACGAACGCCGCGCGCTTGGCCCCGTCGTCGAGCACCATGGCCTTCACGTGCAACGGGTCGTGGAGCGCGCGGTTGTACGCCTTGGTCAGCCCGCCGGGGCGCTCCGAGCCCAAGGGCGGCGTGATATCGACTGTGGCGAATCCGACTTTCATATCACGAGTGCTCGCTTTCCGCCGCATCTGGCGCAGTCTCCAGCCTCGCGCAGATGTCGTCGTAGTGGCGCTGAGTGGGGAACATGCTCACGCTGAACGCAAGCGACGCACCGATCGCACACAGGAACAGCGTCCAACCGCCTACCAGCACGAACCGGACAAGCCCGAAGACCGCAGGCACTTCCGCGAGCGCGAGCGAGAGGATGGTGCAGCGAAAGAAGTAGCCCAGCGTGTCACCGCCGGATTTGCGCGCGGCCGCGTCCGGCGACAACAGATTGGTTCGCAACCAGAAGCCGACCAAGCCAATGCCCACGCCGACGCCCACGAGCACCGCGAGGGGCGTGTCCAGCCCGGCGTCGGGCGCGAATGGGAACGGCTTGACGGTTTGGCTCAGCCCGGCCGTGACGATGACATACATCACCGGCGAGGCCATGATCCCGGCCGCGACCATCTGTAACTGCTGGATGTTCTTCACGCCCGGTTGCCGTCCATGATCCATATCAACATCTCCTTGAAAGCAGGCCGATTTCATGCGGCTACGAAACGACGCTATTGGCTCCGTCCATAGTACCCACGTTGTGGCGCATTGGCAAGAGAGAGGCCGACTCTGCGTTCGTAGCGCGCACGTCAGTGCGTTCCGTGCCCCCCAGCCCTCCTACTCCATACGTTCGATTCGCAGCACCCGCTCGCCATCGAGCGAGAAGAACCCACCCCACTCCGGCCCTGGCTCGATGTACGCGTCGTCGAAGACCCCTGTGGCCGCAGGCTTGACCGAGATCTTCCAGATGCCCGATTTCCCGGCCGCGTCGAAGGTCTCTTTCTGCGCGGGCACAGTCTCCGTGCGCAGCGTGGCCGCGAGGTTGCCAGCCGGGTCGTAGACCTCGGCCATCGCGGTTTCGCCGGGCGCGGCGGACGCGAGCGTGAGCGTAAATTGTGCGACGCCCTCCGGCACAACAAAATACAGCGGCGTGGCTCCAGACTGGAAGTGCGCCCCTCGCGCCGCGGCCGCGGCGTCGAGCGCGCAAGGCGCGGTGCTCGCGATCGCGAACGTGGCGCGGCCGGCTTGCATCTGAAGAAAGTAATGCGCTCCGGCCGCGGCGTCGAACTGGAGCTTGTAGCCCTTCTCGATCACGCCTGCGCTGAGCGTCTTGCCCGCCGCGTCGGCCAGCACGTAGCGCACGAACTGGCCGCGCGCAAACAGACGCGTGAACGCGATCTCGACGGGGCCGTCCTTCTCCGCAAACACGACGATGTTCACGTCCCCGCGCAGGCCGTAGCGCGTCAGGGGCTCCGCGGTCGCCGCGCGGCCGGCGAGCGAGACCTTGAGCTTCGGCAGGCGCCGGCGTTTCATGCGGCGCAATTGCTCCCGCAGCGCGAGCGAGCCGGCGTTCGCGGTCATGAACGCGTTGAACTCGGGCGTGGCCATGTAGTAGGCCGATTGCTTGGGCTTGGGCAGCAGTTTGCGCTGCGCAAGATACCAGCACAGCACGGTCATGTTGTCGCCGAACATGCTGAGCCGCGCCTGGACCTTGGCGTCGGTCGCCTTGGCGAGCGCGGCCTGGTGCAGGCGTTCGATCTCCCCGAAGTGGGCCGCGTACACGTCCTTCAGAATGCCCGGCGTCATGACGTATCGCGCGGTTTCGTCCTGGATGTAGTACGCCTCCATGGCCGCGTCGAGCATGCGGTAGAGTTGCTTCATCTCCGCCGCGCCCTTGCCGTACGCGCGGCCGCAAAACGCGTCGAACAGCTCGTCCACGTCCGCGTCCGCGTCCCACATGAGCCGGGCGAGCAGGTAGTTGAGCAAGCCCGCGTGGCCCCAGGCGCTGATGCCGTAGAGGTAGAGGCTCTTGACGCGCTTCTGCTTCAGGCGCGGGAAGATGTGTTTGAGGATCTTCACGCCCGGTGGGTTGGGTGCGCCGGCCTCCTGGCTCAGGTTCACGCACAGGTCGTAGTACCCGAACTTGTCCGTCATTTCGGTCCACCCGTCGAGCGCGGCGTCCCACTGCTTGCGGAGTTGCGGCCGGAACAGCGTGAACCCGTAGTCGAAGCTCGGAGCCCACACGAGGTACAGGTTCGGTTCGAGCTTCGTGGAGCGATCCTTGGGCGGGAAGACGTAGATCGAGTACACGTATCCGCACAGGATGCGGTCGGGGAATCGTTTGGCCACGAGCTTCGCGACGTCGTTGTAGAATTTGAGGATACGCGGGGTGATGGAGAGGCGGCCGTTGGGGTCGGTCTCGTCGAGCGCGGTGCACGCGGCGCACTCGCACCAGCCGCCGCTGTCGGACGGCGAGAGGGAGAAGGACTTGCGCGCCGGATTGGCCTCGAACGCGGCGATGGCCGCATCGGCGAACGCGCGCACGAGGCCGGGGTTGGTGGTGCAGAGCTTGTAACGGCCCACGGGGGGGATACGCTTGCCGTCCCGCTCCGCGAACCAATCGGGATGTTTGTCGTAGAGCGACGCCGGGATAGGCCCGCGCCAGTTGTGGCGGTGGCTGAGGGACATGCTCTCGCCGATCTTGTTGCGCAGGAACCA
>JAJRTI010000518.1 GCA_024278415.1 Planctomycetota bacterium
ATCTTCATGTCATTAGTATATCATATCATGCCATCGTGTGCAAGCCTTTGTTGCGCTATTTCCTCGCGACACTGCAATGGGTCGAAATGCCGTAGGACGTTGCTATCAGCCGATTGGATGAGGATTAGCGAAATTCGACGGGTAAACTTCCGTGAAGAATGGAATCCCACGGATGTCACCAGAGACCACGGATGAAGAAGGGAATCGCGCCTCGTAACATTTCAGCCGAATGCAATGGGGTCAGCGCCCCCGCCGACTCTGCGCCGGCGGAGCGACGGCTTATGCACGAACAGCGACTCACCTGGATGCGCCTCGTGGCACTCGGCTGAAGTGTTACCAGGCCTCTTTTCGGAGCCAGGCCGAGCGGCGGGCTCTGGCCGAACACGCGGGAGGCTCTGCTGTCCATCGCGCACGATCGCCCGGCGCCGGGGGGACTCTGACTCCTAGTCTGTTCGTCAATGCTTCTCTTCATCCGTGGTCTCTGGTGACATCCGTGGGACGTTTCTGCCTGCCTGTGGGCACTCGCGGCGGCGATGGCGCCGCGTCAGTACGCCCCCAGCCGTAGGCCCTCGTCCACGAAGAAGCGGTACGTCTCATAGTCGGTCGTCGTAGGGATTGAGTGGTCCGAATGCAAGATGTAGCCGTACCCCTCCTTGAGCACCGGGATCTTCTCCGCTAGCTCCCCTCGAATCGCGTCGATGTCGTTGGCCACCAGGTTCCGCGCGTCCATGCCGCCGCAGAGGGCGAGGCGATCGCCAAAGTCGCGCTTGATGCGCAGGGGGGCCATGCCGGCCTTCACCTCGATGACCTGAAGGCAGTCGATGCCGGCCTCGACGATGCCCGGCAGCAGCGGCTCGATGAAACCGCAGGAGTGCATGATGACCGGCAACCCCTGGGAGTGGCAGAAGTCGATGGTCTTCTTGTGCGCGGGCTGCACGAGTTCGCGGTACATGTCGGGCGACATGAACGGCCGCTGCTTGAAGCCCATGTCCTCGTAGAACCAGATCCCGTCCGGCTTGCCCTCGTCCGCGAAGAGGATCTCCATGAGCGCGATCGTGAGGTCGGCATACGTCGCGGTCATGTCCTTGATCCAGTCAGGATCGAGGGCCATGCCCATGAGCATATGCTCGTGGCCGCAGACTGGGTGCATCAGCTCGAAGACGTTGACGCCACCCCAGCAGAAGTACCGCTGGTGCGCCGCGGCCGCGGCCTTGCCGTCGCGGTAGCTCTCGGCATTGATACGCTCGCGGGACGCGGAGAGCTTGGGCTTGATCAGCTCCTCCCACGCGGCCCGGTCCTTCACCGCAAAGTCTACGTGCTCCGGGGTAGACGCGTGCAGCTTATGCCGGCGCAACACCGCGCCGTTGCCGTCGCGGGTGAGGATCGTCTCGTCGGTCTCCTCCAAGACCTCCGGCTCGAACTCGATGTCGGCCACCATCTTGAAGCACCCGCACAGCGAGATGTCGAACCCGAAGTGCGTGGCCAGATCCTCGCCCTTGTCGATGTGGCCTTGCTCCTGCCACTTCTGGAGCGTGTCGCCCCAGAAATGCTCGAATAGGCCAATGCGGTCCACGGGCTTGCGCGCCAAGATGTTGCCGATGCGTTCGGCGCCGGTCATGTCAGACATAGGGAGCCTCTCTCAAGCAGGTATGCCGTGCTGTGGTTCGGGAGGGCGCGATGGTAGCACCCACGCCGGCGATGTCAATGGTTCCATACCGACGCACGGCGCGGAGGCGCGCGTGCATGAGGCGTGACGGTGTCATACGTGCCGATTGGGCAACTCGTCCAGCATACCGTCGAGTTGTTCGTCGGGGAACCCTGTGACGCACACCGCGCCGGAGGCATCGAGGAGCAGCTCCACCTCCCTCGCGGGTGCGCCCAAGTCGAAGTCCTCACGCCGGTATCGGCCGGTCAGGAAGTGCACGCGTTGGTTCGCCGATCCGCGCCAGAGCCGGTCACACTTGCGCGACGGCACGAACGGACCGTCCACGAGCACGTCCACCTGGCGCAGCAGGTCATGGATTGGGGCCGCCGGTTGCCGGCGTAGCTCTTCCAGTGTGTAGCCTGTGAACACAAACACGCTCAGCCCGGCGTCGCGTACGAGTCGGCATAATTGGGCACACGCGGCCGCCTGCTGGAACGGCTCCCCGCCGCTGAGCGTGAGCCCCTCGATGCCGCCCGTGTCGATGATTTGCTGCGCTAGTTCCGCGACGCCGACGCATTCGCCTCCGTCGTTCGTGCGCGCACCGGGATTGAAGCATCCCTCACACGCCAGCGTGCAGCCCTGCACCCAGACGACGAACCGTTCGCCCGGGCCGTTGACGCGGGACCGCGCGAGGGTGCTATGGATGTGGAGGGTCATAAGGAAAGGGTGTAGGTCTGATTGTACGTATCCCAACGCGTTGCATTCTGGAGTTTCAGTTTCGAAGTGGATCCAGGCAGGTTCACAACAAACGTCCCGGCTCTTCGCCTGCGTGCAACCCCTCGCGGACACCGCAGCCCGAAGGG
>JAJRTI010000519.1 GCA_024278415.1 Planctomycetota bacterium
CCCAGGGTTGCGAGCTTCGCTCGCGAACCCTGGGCTGATATCCGGAATCCCGTTGGGATTCAGATACCCCAACACGCGGCGTTGCACGGGAGCTTTGACAGTATTCCGGTACCTGGCTGTTGTACTTGGCTGAAGTGTTACATCACGAGTATTACAGTGGGAGGCCGAACCGTGGTACCCGCCGCCATTCGGAAAGCCTACAACCTCACACCGGCCTCCAAACTGGAGTGGATGGAGGACGGGGAGTGCATCCGAGTCGTTCCCGTGGGGCCTAGCCCCATCGCCGAGGCCCGCGGGCTGTTCAAGAACAGTGGTCTGGGGGAGGCGCTGCTCAAGAGCCGTCGAGAGGACCGGAATTGTGAATGAGATCGTCCTGCTGGACACGGCGGTGATGGGGGCCGGCCCGGGAGCATCGGACCGAGGGCGTGCAATGGCTGATCCTCCCTTCTTCAATCGCGACGGCAAGGCTTCAACTCTTGAGGCTGTTTCCCCGCCCTGTGCGCGCCAATGCATACCCAGGAGAGCCATCCATGAGACTGTCGTGGCGTTCCGAAACCCGCCTGTTCGACAATGCCGACCTGAAGCGTCTCTTGGAGAAAGCGCTCCAGGTCCTGCGCGAGATCACGTTCCGCGTGCAGGGCACGGACGAGTTCTTCGACTATCTGGCCGCGTACGGCTGCGAGGTCGAAGGCGAGGGCGTGCGTTTCCCGGACGCGGTGATTGACAAGGTCATGGCCCGCTGCGCGGAAGAGAAACGCCGCGCCATGGCCGCGGCCGAGGAGGGCGCAGCCGAGCCGGCCCCTGTGCAGGGAAACGTCTCGACGTACACCCACGGCCAAGCGTTGCACATCTGCGACTTGGAGACGAACCAACTCCGCGCGGCCACGACGGACGACTTAGCGCAGTGGTCACACGCGGTCGAGGCCATGGGGATCACGTCGCGCGCCCACCCGACGTTCATCCCCACCGACGTTACCATCGAGACGGCCGACCTCCACGCGTACGCCACGATTGCGCTGAACAGCCAGCAGTTGTACCGGGTATCGGTCTACGGAGCTAAGACTCTGCCGCATTTCATCGAGGTGTCTCGGGTCGTGTTGGGCTCGATGGACGCGGTCAAGCAGCACGCGCCCTTCGCCGCGAAGGCGTGGGTCACGTCGCCATTCATGCTGGACCGGGCGAACATCGAGATCGGCATGGACGCGCGGCGCCTGCTGGGCTGGCCGCTGACGTTCGGCAACATGCCGGTGGCCGGCGCGTCCACGCCGGTGAGCGTCGCGGGCGCGCTCGTGCAAAATACCGCGGAAGCGCTCGCCCTGAGCGCGATGCGCCTGGCCATAGACGACTTGCCGCAACACGTGGTCGGGTCTTCGGCGGTCACGGACATGCGGCAAGGTTTCCCCAGGCAGATCGGCCCCGACCTGATCCTGCACCAAGTGGCGGGCGGCGAGATGGACGACTATCTGTACCGCGGATATCGCGCGGCACGGCCCTGGTTGGGGTGCGGCGCGGGCGCGGCGACCGTGTCCGCGCAATCGGTTTGCGAGAAGACGCTCGGGCTCGCGCTCGCCGCGGCCACAGGCGCGCGGTCCTTTGGCGTCGGTTGCCTCGCGTTCAGCGACGTGGGCAGCCCGGTGCAACTGATCATCGATTGCGAACTGGCCGACTTCGTCGCCGGCATGGTCCGCGACGTGAACGTGGACGACGCCCACATCGGCCTGGCCGACATACTCGAGACAGCGCCCACCGGCGGCCGGTACATGGAGAGCGTGCACACCGCGCAGTTCTTCCGCGAGGAGTGCTGGCTGCCATCGCTCATGGCGTTCCAGCCCTTCGCGGTTTGGGGCCGCGATCCCTCCGACATGATCGCGAACGCGCGTGGCAAGGCCCGTTCGCTCTACGAAACGGCGGAGAACCAGTGTCCGCTGTCGGGGGAGCAGAAGCGGCAGATCCGGGAACTCGTGGCAGACGCTGACGCGGCGCAGGGAGGCCGGCGTGGGCGGTGACGCGGCCGCTCTCAGCCCGTTTCCATCCAGTCGTCCGCTGTTGCGGTTGAGTGCGAGGAGTGGAAGGCCCTCGCCCCGCCGACAAAACGCCATTCCCCACAGACCTCATGAAGGACGGAGTTGCCCGAAGCCCGGTCCAATCTCACGGGCTGTGGCCCAGAGCGGTCTTTCCACATGACCGACGCCTACGACGCACACCTCGCGGCTGCGGAGTTGTCTCGTGTCACCCGCAACCGAAACGGCGCGCGCGGCGCGCCCTTTTGGGGTGCGCCGGCAGAGTCCCGCATGTGCGGGACGGCGACGGCGCTTTGGCTGCATGCGCGCGGGTTGCGCGAATTTGCGTTCTCGTAGGCATGCGCGCACTGCCCAGGAAAAGCGGCGTCAAGCCGCCGCACTCCAAAACGCCTCGCCGCGGCCCGTACGCCGCAAACCGAACGCCCGTAACGCCTCGTCCCGATGGCGCGCTGTGCAGAGAGCCTACGCAACTTCTCGTTTTTCGTCGAGGTTCCGAAAGTTTAAGGCACTAAGCGCCATTGCGCCGTACGGCGGATTGTTGACCTGTGCGGCGGACGCAGACGCGGTGAAGCATACGCGGCTCACCAGTCCGGCCGGCCCACGTAGAGGTCGCGGTTCGCCATGGGGATGCCGACTCGCCGGCCGCCTTGCCGGTGCGACTCGATCGCGGCCAGGGTCATCTCGAAGCTGCGGTGCGCAAGCGTAATGTTGCCGATCGGCTCACGGCCGGTCTCGATCGCGTCCACCAGGTCTTCGATCAGTAGCAGCGTGCCGCTCTTGAGTTCCACTTCGAGCGGCGACTCTTCGAGCGGCATGTGGGGTTGGCCGTCGACGACTTTGCGCAGCTTGCAGCCGGTTCCGTTGCTCTCGGTGCGCACTTTGCCTTTGCTCCCGCACACCTCGAACTCGAGCCCGCCGCCGGATACGAGATACCCGCGCACGCCGTTCTTGAATTGAACGAACAGGCTCGTGATGCCGGGGTCGCAATTGAGTCGGTCGCCGTCCCAGTCCTCTTCCTTCGCGGTGACCGTGCCCTGCACGAACTCGATCTCCGGGTCGCCTGCGAAGCAGAGCAGCAGATCGGCTGCGTGGGTGAGGCCCCAGAGTGCCGCGCTCGCGCCACAGTAGCCCACCACGCACTGGATCGCTC
The DNA here is from genome assembly GCA_024278415.1 of Planctomycetota bacterium. Next base: position 3,172 of record JAJRTI010000519.1, read on the forward strand.
CGAGTTCGCCGGAGTCGATCATGCCGCGGATCTTGCGGCCCAGCGGCGCGTATCGGCGCTGCGTGCCGTAGTTGAACTTCACGCCGTGCTGGGTGCACGCGTCGAGCATGCGGTCCGCTTCGGCCATGCTGCGCGCGAGCGGCTTCTCGCAGTAGATGCCCTTGACCCCGGCCTCGGCGAGGAAGCACACGATCTCGCAATTGGGCGTCGGCCGCGTGGCCACGCTCACGACGTCGGGCTGCTCCTTCTCGACCATCTCGCGGTAGTCGGTATACCAGTTCGCCGCGCGATAACGCTTCGCGATCGCCTCGGCCTTCTCCGCTATGGGATCGGCCACCGCGGCCAAGTCGGTGCGGCCGCACGCGTCGTAGCCGGCCGCGTGGGAGTAAGGGAGCCAGAGTTCGCTGTTGGGCCGGTCGCGCACTTCATCGTCGATCGTCGCGCCCATGCGGCCGCAGCCGATGAGACAAGCCTTGAGAGGGGCAGGCACTTGGATGCTCCAAATGGGAGGGCGATGTATCGGAGTACCGCGTTTAGGCGGTAAGAGCCACTGGTCACTGGTCACTGGTCA
>JAJRTI010000520.1 GCA_024278415.1 Planctomycetota bacterium
CGTTCGCCCGCTGACGCGACCGAACGAGCTTGCACTGGGCTATGTTGTGATGCGCCTTCGGCGCATGTGCATTCTGCGCCGGCGCACCACGGGAATGAACGCCCAGTTTACTACGTACGTTCAGACCTGCACCCTTTGTTTCCATGTGGTGTACGCGGAGCTACTTCGGCAGCCGATACACGCGCACGTTGTCGTACTGCGCCTCGGTCGGCACGAAGTTGCGGAACGCAAAATAGCCGCCAGCCAACGGCGCCTTGGCGCGCCGCGAATCCAAGTGGTCGAGGATCGTCTGGCCATCAACTTGGACGACGACCCGCGCGCCGCGCACGGTCACCGCAACGTGGTACCACTTCTCGGCGTCGCCGAACACGGGTCTGTCCGCGTGATGGCGAGCCAGGACCGATACGTCCTGGAAACGCTGCCAGATCTCTTTGTAGCGCGCGACGTGCGGATCGATGGCTTGCTTGAACGGCGGCCTGCGCATGAGTTGCGCAAGCTCGCGCGGGTCGTCGGGCAACGCGGCGATCTTGGCGGCCTTCATGCACTCCGCGAGCTGCGCCGTGGTGAGCCAACGGTCCGGGAAGTGTAGCGGGTGGTAGGGCATGCGGTCGATAAACTCCTGAGTCACGTCGCTCCCGCCGAGGTGGCGCAGGTTCAGCTCTGTCTGATCCGAGCGCAGGATGCCCATCGAGTACAACTCGATGCGCGGCTCGTACGCGTAGTCGCCATATTCGGCCCTGGGCCGCGGCCAAGCGAAGACGCTGCGGTCGGCTTCCGTCGTCCGCGCACTGAAGAAGAACAGGCACCGGCTCTTGGGCTCAGCCTTGCAATCGAACTCGATCCGCAAGTCTCCCCAGACCGGCTGCTTGCACCACAGCACGGAGCAGCGGGTGATCTGGCCGCGGACCTCGCGCTTCTCGGTCTTGATGCGCAGCTTGCCTTCCGGCGTCACGGACACATCGGCCAGGCCGTCGAGGCTCCAGTTACTGAGGGATGCAGGCGAGTCGAAGTCCTCCCGGAGCACCAGCTCCCCTTGCTCGCCAGCCGCGCGGAGCGTTGCGGCGAGCGCTAAAGCGATGACAAGCGTGGTGGCGAATGGGGACATGTCGGGCTTCCTCGCGGTTGCGCGGACGGGAGTGTGATAGGTGATTGTCGGCAATCGTGCACGCGGAGTCAAGCCGTGCCGCCAGCCTCACGCTCCGGTGCATCCTGTGGCTGTAAGCGCCTGGCCGCCCAGACGCCCGGGAATTGTACTTGACTGCGATGCAGTGCCATGGCACAGTGGCGGCCCAGTCAAGGCTCCGTGGCATCCCGTTCGCATTGCCGTCGCCGAAGAATGTTTCCATTCCGAGGCGAGCAGCCCGCGCACCTACCGTGCAGGCAGGAGGATACGATATGCCGGACTTTCCCTTGCTTGGCTCGCTCTTTACCATCGCCACGATCTTCGGCTTGGGCGTGCTGTTGATCGACTTCATGGGCCTGCTGGGCGAGCACGGCCATGACGACCTTGACAGCGACGGCGGCGACGATGGCGGGCCGGCGGATCACGCCCCCGACGTGGCGGATCACGCCGAAGGCGATGGCGAACACGATGCCGGCCACGATGATGGGGTGCAACACGAGCAGGCAGACCACGCAAACGTGCACGGCGACACGACCGGCGTGCTCATCCTGTCAGCCCTCCGCTACCTTCGTTCTTGCGTGTACTTCTCTGCGGGCTTCGGCCCGGTCGGCCTGCTCGCCCAGGCCAAGGGATACAACCCCATGCTCTGCCTCGCGTGGTCGGTGCCCTCCGGGTTCGTGTCGCTTGTGATCGTCCGCGCCATTCTGCGCATCCAGCGCAAGGATACGGACTCGACGATCAAGGCCGAGGACATTCTCATGCGCAAGGCGGTAGTCATCGTGCCCATCGAGAAAGACGGCATGGGCAAGGTGCGCATCGTCATGGACCAATCCGTCCAAGAGCAGTATGCCCTGCCCTACCACGACGACGAAAGTTTCTCGTCCGGCGACGAAGTCTACATCCGCAACGTGACCGACGAGTGTGTGCAGGTGGAGAGCAAGGATCGCTTCGAGGGCGACGCGTCCGCCACTCTCAACGCGCTTTAGTCGCTTAACGGTTTTCCAACGACAACATGTTGTCGATGTGTACGGCGCGAGGCGACGTGGTTTGTAGTAGGGCCATTCACTGCCCGTCGAACGTCCTTGCCCTCACGAGGCAGACGGGCGATAAATCGCCCTACTACAAGCGGCCCGACGGTGGCGCCGCCGCCCCTTTCCCACAGCGAAGTCTGCGAGAAAGCGTAGTCCCTTAGTGCCTTAAGCATTCGTAAGCGCGACAAAAGACAAGATACTGCACGCATGGAGCGGATCCCGAGGCTTCGGGACCGTCCGTCGGAATGCGAAGGCCGTCCGCTCCGGGGTTGCGGGCGAAGCCCGCTTTGTTGATCACGCCTGCTCCGGCATCACACGCACTCACCCATGTCTTTAGCGGCCAAGCCGCATCACTCTGAAAGGAGGCGCGTATGTTCGTACTCATGAAGGTCGACCCCACCAGCGTCGGCTGGGGTATCGGAGGAGTTGTAGCCTTTCTCGTCCTCGTGGCGTTCCTCAAGACGCTCATACGCGTCTGCCCGGCCAACGCGATCCTCGTGGTGTCCGGCTTCGAGCACCGCGTCGGCGACAAGAAGTACGGCTTCCGCATTGTGCCGGAAGCGGGGAAGAAGGGCTGGACAGTGGTCATCCCCTACTTCGAGCGCGTCGAAGCTCTGGACCTGACTATTGTGCCGGTTGACGTTCGTGTCGAGGGCGTCAACGCGGCCAACGGCATCACCGTCGGCGCCGACGCCACGGCCTGTGTGTGTATCGACGACGAACGGCCCGAACTGCTCTACAACGCCGCCGCGCGCCTGTTGGGCAAGTCCAGGGAAGAGATCCACGAGCAAATCCAGAAGACCATGGTCGGCAACTTCCGTGGCGCGCTCAACCGCACTACGCCCCTTCAGGCCATCGGTATGACCGAGGAGATGGAGGCGGAGGAAACCGAGACCGGCGTGCCCATCCCCGATGACAGCGACACCAAGGGCGCCCCGCCCAACGTGCGCGATTTACTGCTCAAGGATTGCACGGAGGACCTATCCACTTTCGGCGTCAACGTCGTCTCAGTTTCGCTCCAGCGCATTTGGGACACATCCGAGTACATCGCCAACTTGGCCAACAAGACGCTGTCCCGTAAGCGCAAGGAGGTCGAGATCGAAGAGGCGCGCCTGCACGCCAAAGCCGAGCAGGCCGAATCCGACGCGCAGCGCCGCACCGAAGTGGCCAAGAGCCAAGCCGACCAGAAGATCCTCGCCGCCGTCCAGGAGCTAGAGGTCTTCAGGCGCCAATGCGACGCGGCCATCGAACAGGCCAAGCTCGAAGCCGACAGCGCTATTGCCGCGGCCGAGAACGAGGGCCAGAAGCGGGTCCAAGACGTCCTGGTGCAACTCCAAGAGTTGAAGAACCGCTCCGAAGTCCTGCTTGAGCAAGACGCCAAGAGGCAGGAAGCCGAGATCCTCGCGCAGGGCAAGGCCGAGGCCACCGAGATCATGCAGGGCACGCGCAACGAACTCCTTCAGCGCCGAGTCCAGCTCATGTCTGAGGCTGGCGACTACGGCAAGATTGCGCTCTTCATCCAGCAACTGCCACACCTCTTCACGGCCTTCGGAGATCACGCCAAGAACATGGAGGTCGATCGTCTGCTCATCATGGCAGACAAAGGCGGGTTCGACGAGGCCGTCAATCGCGGCCCGCGCGCACTCGTGGACTTCCTCAAGCACTTCCAGGAGGCGTTCGGCGTGAACATCAAGGATCTGCTGGCGAGTGACCAACCCGCGGAAGGAAAGGAGGTGGTCGCATGATTACCGGCATCATCACACTGTTCGGTCTCATCGCGCTGACCATCTTCATCCAAATCCTCACCAAGATGAAGAACGTCCCGCCCAGCGAACTCGCTGTCGTGCATGGCAAGCGCGGGGACGATGGGGAAGGCTTCAAGACTTTCCGCGGCGGCCGCGTGTTCGTGCTGCCGCTGATCCATCGCTTCAGCACGATGGACCTCACACCCATGACGACCACCGTCGTCGTCGAGTCGGCCATCGCCAAGGGCATCGTGCCTCTCGTCGTGAAGGCCACGGTCAGTTTCGGCGTCGCCACGTCGCAGAGAGGCCTGCGCAACGCGGTCAAGCGCATCCTCGCCCTGAGCCACGACTGGGACAACCTGATCCATATCGCCAATTCGATGATCGAAGGCCACTTGCGCGATTCGCTCGCGCAGATGACCCCTGAGGAGGTCATGAGCCAGAAGGAGCGCTTGGTCAAGAACATGATCCAAGTCTGCAAGAACGACCTCGAAGGCATCGGCCTCGAAATCACGACCATGAACATCGCAGACGTGGAAGACCACCGCTTCGAGGGAGTGAAGGAGCCCGACCTCTACATCGGCCTCCTGAAGCGCGTGCAAAGCGCCAACGCACATACCCAATCCCGCACAGCGAAGGCCAACGCTCTGGCCGAAGCCACCGAACAGGCCGAAGCCAGGCGAGCCGAAGTTGAGGTCCGCAAGGCTGAAAACGAGAAGCAAGAGATCGACGCATCATCCAAGCTCCGCATCGCCGAAGAGAAGCAACGTTCGGCCGTTGGTGTCGAGCAAGCCCAACGCGACGCAGATGCGCAAGTGGCCGGCGTTCTCAGGCAGATCGAGGCCGAGAAGTTGCGCATCGCCATGCTCGATGCGAAGTTCAGAGCCGAGATCGTCACGCCCGCCAAGGCGCAGCAGGAAAAACAAGTGCTCAACGCCCGGGGCGAAGCGGAGTCCCTGCGCCGGCCGGCCGAAGCCGAACTGAACCAGATCGAGCGCACGATCAACATCCTCAAGACCGCCGGCAAGGCCGGCCTCACGACCTACGTGATCGAGAAGTTCGATGAGATGATCTCCGCGTTCGCCAAGACCATCGACATGTTCCCTGTGGAGCACGTCAACGTCATCTCCGGCTCGGCCAAGCAAGGCCCCATCAGCGCGGTGCATCCCGGCGCGCTCGATGTGGCCCGCAACAACCAGATCGAGGCCGCGCTCGCGGCTGCCGCAACCGAAGTCGCTAAGGAAGCAAAGGCCGAGTAACCGCCCGCCAACTGAACCTGCTGACGCGTCGAGGCGCGGCTATACGCTGTCACACGATTCCGCCAGCGCAGGCATAGCGCACTTGCGTTTTGCGCCGTTGAAACTTGCGAGCGGCCCGACCAGTTGCACGCCAGCACGGGGCTTGTCCCCAATGGCGCTGACTTAGCGTTCTCCAGCGCCGTAGGCGCGGCAGTCAATAGCCCGGCGGCGGGGGTCAACGGCCGCCCGGGGGCACGTGGCGTAAGCCTTGGGAACGCTGATCGCGTCGTTGACAGAGCCCCGCAAGGGGCGACAGTACCGTGCGAACGTGGCATACTGTCGCCTCTACGAGGCTTTGGCGCCGTTGCCTGTTGCTTACCCAAGGCTCACGCCTTGGGCTATTCACTGTCGCCCCGTTGGGGCTTCCGAAGGC
>JAJRTI010000521.1 GCA_024278415.1 Planctomycetota bacterium
ACAGTTGTCAAATGGCGTTGGCGCAAGCGGCCACTCGCCCCAACGGGGCGTGACATACCAGCCCGGGGCGAAGCCCCGGGAAAACGTCGACAACCTCACTCCGCAAGCCCTGAAAGGGCGAGACATGGAGAACCCACCGCGACGAGATGTCACGCCCTTTCAGGGCTTGCGGCTACTGCTGACGGACCGCTACCCGGGGCTTCGCCCCGGGCTGGTATGTGTGGCCCTTTCAGGGCCGAGGCCGTGTCCCGGCCAGTCACATCAGTGCGCCGCGCTTCGCATCCTGCGACCCACCGGCGAGCCATATCGCCATTCAGCCCACACCAAACAGCGAGGAACCTCTTTTCTTCGGGCGCAAGGGGATTCGTGGTTTCTCCCTCGCGGACGTCACGTGGGGAAACTCATGTTGGCTCTTCTGCTTGACTTGCCGTCGCGGCTCCTGCTATGGTTCTGCGCCCCTGGCGCGGCGAACGGCCGCGCATGACCCGGCAAACGTATCCTATATCACCAGCATCTGCTGTCCAAGCGAAGGAGTGTGACCATGGCAGACGACGTCCTGCAACGCGTGAAGGAAGTCACGGCCCGAGTGCTCAAGGTTGACGCGGGCGACATCGACGACACGGCCGACTTCGTCAAGGACCTCGGCGCGGAATCGATCCAGAGCATCGAGTTGGTTGCCGCGTTCGAGGAGGAGTTCGACATCGAGATGGACGAGGACGAGGCGCTCGACGTCAGCACCGTTGACTCGGCCGTCAGCTTCATCGAGGGCGTCATCAAGGAGCAGCACGGGGAATAGGGCGGCGCATTGGCCGGCAGGCGTGCTGAGAACGAGGCGAACCCGCGAGGCCGCGTGTTCGCCTCGCTCCGTTCGGGTCAGAGCGATGGCAGAGCGGAGGCCGGCGCGGGCTGCCGGCGCGCGGTGGCCGCCTGGCGCAGGCCTGGCCGGCCCACGAAGCCCACCGCCGCGAGGAGCGCGTCGCGGCACTCGCGCCAGCATTGCTCGCCGGTCGCGGCGCGGGGCAGTTCGAGCGTGATCGTGGGGATCTGGCGTTCTTTGCCGGCGTACGTGCCAAAGGAGCCGGGGGTGGGATAGCCAATGTCGGCCCGCACCGGGTAGCCGCACTCCCGCGACATGGCGTCGGCCAGGTGCTCGGCCGGGCCGTCGTAGTTGACGCAGTGCCGGCCGCGGCCCATCGTGTGGATGCTGACGATGATGTAAGGCCGGTACCGAGCGAGCAGCTTCATCACGACGCGCGTCTCCGGCTCCGAGGCAGAGGTTGGGCCATTGGCTTTCGAGACGCGCCAGTTGGCCGCGGGGAAGTTGCGGTTCAGGTCCACGCGGTGCGCGTTCGTGCGGCGTCTCGCGTGGAGCCCGTCCGGGTTCACGGCCGTCACGATGACGACCTTGCGGTAGCGCGGCACGCGGCCGGTCGCGATGAGGGAGTCGCGCAGGCGCTCGGCCACGTACGTGCTCTGCCATTCGTCGCCGTGGAACGCGGCCAGGACGAGCACTACCTCCCGGCCTCGGCCGACCTCAGCGAGTTTGATCGGCCGGCCCTGGACCGACCGGCCCACGACCTCGCGGCGTGCGAACGGCACATAGGGCCGCACATACGGGGGCGACTGCACGTCTGGTGCGCGGCAGCCCGCGGCGAGAGCGAGGAGCAGCACAGCGGCAAGAGGGCTTCGCCAGGGCGCGGCATTGGCGGTTTGTTGCATTAGCACACTCGGTGGGATGGAAGAATTGCCGACTTCGCGAAGTCTGCAATTCCCGTATAGAGGAGAGCGCAGACCAGGGAGAGGCTTCGGCTGTGGGTCATGGTGCACAACTCCCTGATCGCCTGCCCGGTTGTCAGTGTCGGCGACGGCGTGAAGGGCGCCTATCATACACGAACCGAAGATGCGGTGCATGGGCTCCACGGAGTGCGCCGGCGGAGTCTGCCGTACGGCGGGACGGCGCCGGCTGTCCCGCATGCTGGCGCACGCGGCCACAAGACTCGCGGCGGACCGCCTGGTCCGGCGCCACAAGGAACGCAGATGTGGCGCTGGCCGGGCCGTCCAGCTCGCGTGATCGCGGCGCGGGATGCCTCAGCACGCGCATCGCCCCCCCCGGAGCCTTGCGCTATTCCCATGGGCTCGACTATCCTATCGCCTTCCCGTGTGCCCCCTCCCTCGCTCGCCCCGCCGCGAGCAGCCGCATCGCTTTGCCCTAGGAGATTAGACGCCATGTCCATCAAGGTCGCCATCATCGGAGCCGGCAGCGTTGGCTTCACGCGGAAGCTCTTCCGCGACGTGCTTGCCGTGCCCGAGTTCCAGGACACGGAATTCGCGTTCACCGACATCCACGCGCGCAACCTCGACATGGTCGCGCAGCTTTGCCAGAAGGACTTGGACTTCAACAAGCTGCCGGCCAAGCTCACCACCACGACCGACCGTCGCCGCGCGTTCGCGGACGCGGACTACGTGATCAGCGCGGTGCGCGTGGGCGGGCTCGAGGCGTTCCAGACCGACATCGACATCCCGCTCAAGTACGGCATCGACCAGTGCGTGGGCGACACGCTCTGCGCGGGCGGGATCATGTACGGCCAGCGCAACATCCCCTGCGTGCTCGATTTCTGCAAGGACATGCGCGAGGTGTCCAAGCCGGACGTGCTGTTCCTCAACCACGCCAACCCAAACGCGATGAACACCTGGGCCGCGATCGAGTACGGCGGCGTCAATACGCTCGGCCTCTGCCACGGCGTGGAGGGCGGGTGGCGCCAGATCGCCACCGTGCTGGGAGCCAAGGATTACCGAGAGGTGGACATCATCTGCGCGGGCATCAACCACCAAACCTGGTACATCCAGATCAAGTACAAGGGCAAGCTCGTGACCGGCGAGCAATTGCTCAAGGCGTTCGAGAAGCACCCCGAGATCGCGCGCCGCGAGAAGGTGCGCGTCGACATCCTCCGGCGCTTCGGCTACTACACGACCGAGAGCAACGGCCATGTGTCGGAGTACGTGCCTTGGTACCGCAAGCGCCCGGAGGAGATCCACGACTGGATTGCGATGGACTCGTGGATCAACGGCGAGACGGGCGGGTACTTGCGCGTGAGCACCGAGGGCCGCAACTGGTTCGAGACCGATTTCCCCAAGTGGCTCAACGCACCGGCCACGCCCATCACGCCCGAGGGCCGCGGCCACGAGCACACGAGCTACATCATCGAAGCGCTCGAGACCGGGCGCACGTATCGCGGCCACTTCAACGTGCGGAACAATGGCGTTATCTCGAACTTGCCCGACGACTGCATTGTCGAGGCGCCAGGCTACGTCGACAGGAACGGCGTCAACATCCCGCACGTGGGCGATCTGCCGCTGGCCTGCGCGGCCACGCTGTCCGCGAGCGTGAACGTGCAGCGCATGGCCGTGAAGGCCGGCGTGGAGGGCGACGTGGCGCTGCTGAAGCAGGCCATGCTCCACGACCCGCTGACCGCGGCCGTGTGCAACCCGCCCGAGATCTGGCAGATGGTCGACGAAATGCTCGTGGCGCAAGCCAAGTGGCTGCCGCAGTACAAGAAGGAAATCCCCAAGGCCAAGAAGCGCCTCAAGTCCGAGAAGCGGCTCGGCACGAAGAAGTGGAAGGGCGCGGCGCGCCTGCGCACGCGCTCGGTCGCCCAACTCCGCAAGAGCGGCGGCCGCAGCCAAGTCATGGAGGCCGACAAAGCCGCGGCACAGCGCGCCAAGTCCCAGGCCAAGGCGCGGGCCGCGGCGAAGAAGAGGTAACGGCCGCTTCACGGCCCAGACTGCGGAGACTGGGCGAGCCCGCGGACCAATCGGTATGTGCCTCCGTCCTCTCAATCTCGGCCGCGTCCTCAAGGCCACGTACGTGGACCGGCCCAACCGCTTCCTCGTGCGCTGCAAACTGCCGGGCACGGGGGTCGTGAACGCGCACATGCCCAATCCCGGGCGAATGTGGGAGCTGCTGTTGCCGGGCGTGGCGCTCTACCTGACCCAGGCGCGTGCGGAGCGCAAGACGCCCTACACCGTCGTCGCAGTCGAGCGCGACGGCGAACCGATCTTCCTGCACACCCACCTGACCAACGCGGTCGCGCGCGACCTCATCCAGCGCAAACTCGTGCCGGGGCTCAAGCGCAGCAAAGTTGTGCGGGGGGAAGTGACGGCGGGCAAGAGCCGGTTCGACTTGCTGCTGGAGCAGGGCGGCCAGCCGCTCTACGTGGAGGTCAAGTCGTGCACCCTCTTCGGCAACCGCGTGGCCATGTTTCCCGACGCGATCACCGCACGCGGGCGCAAGCACCTGCTGCACTTGGCGGACATGAGCGACGCGGGCGTGCGGACCGCGGTGCTGTTCCTGGTTCAGACCCAACGCGTCGATTGGTTCATGCCGGACTATCACACGGACGTGGAGTTCAGCCAGGCGATGTTGGACGTGCGCGGGCGCGTGCGAATCCTCCCCGTCTCCATTGGCTGGCGGCCGGATCTATCGCTTGCGCCGGACGTGAGGCTGCTGAAGATCCCATGGGGACGCGTGACGCGCGAGGCCCAGGACCGCGGCGCGTACTTGATCATGTTGCGCCTCGACCGGCCCAAGACCATCGAGGTGGGCAAGCTCGGCCGGCTGCGTTTCGCCAAGGGCTACCACGTGTACGTGGGCTCGGCCATGCGCAACCTGGCCGCGCGCGTCGAGCGCCACCGGCGCCTGCGCAAACGGATGAGGTGGCACATCGACTATCTTCGCCAAGCGGCCGACGGTTTCGTCGCCGCGCCGATCCGCTCGTCGAAGCGCGAGGAGTGCGACCTTGCGCGGGCGTTGTCACAGATCATGCCGCCCGGCCCCACGGGCTTCGGCTCGTCGGATTGCGAATGTCCCGCCCACCTCTTCTACTCGCCCAGCAACCCCCTCGACTCGCCCGCGTTTCACGATGTCCTCCAGGCGTTCCGCATGCGAGCGCCATCATAGCCGCGAACGTGGTGCGCCCGCCTACCGCGCCCGCGACGTCTCTCCTCCGAACGGTTAAGATCTGCGTCGTGAATGGGCGCTGCGCGGCTGTCGAGAGATGCAGGCAGGTGGGCAACGCATGTGCTGAGCGGTTGCTCTGGGAGAAAAGCCCGCGAGAGACGGCGTTAAGCCGAGTTCTGTAACGCGGCGGGGGCCGGGCCAGCCCTCGCCGTGCGGCGGCCATTCATCTGGGACGGCCATTGCTGGCCGCCTCGAGCGGCCTACCCGAGAGTCGTAGCGAGACGGACCGCCTCTCCTCTCCTATTGGGCCTTGCTTCCAGCGGGGTTTACCGAGCCGGCCGGGTCGCCCCGGCCGCTGGTGAGCTTTTACCTCACCGTTTCACCGTTACCGCGGCCGAAGCCGCGGCAGTCTACTCTCTGTTGCACTTTCCGTACGCGCGGCAAGCCGCGCGCCGTGGGCGTTACCCACCGCTGTGTCCTGTGAAGCTCGGACTTTCCTCCCGCGCCGCGTGGATGGCGACGCGAGCGGCCGCATCGCCGCCTCTCGCGATGCTAGGATACGCCACCCGCGGCGGGGATGCAAGCTGTCCGGGGACATGAACCAAGGACGCGTGGCGTCCGATTTCGTGTCCGGGGACACGATGCGATCCGCCTGCGGCGGCTTCCGCATCGCGTCCCGGCCACGTCCAGGCGGCGGTGCGCCCTACTCGAGGTAGAGGATCCGGCCACAGCTTTGGCAAAACGTCAGTTCGCGTGCGCCCTTGAGCACATTGATCGTCTGCGCGGTCAGGTTGATGAAGCAACCCGTGCAAATCTGGCCCCTCACGGCCGCCACAGCGACGCCTCCCTTGATGTTGGACAACCGGTCGAACTCCTCCAGGTAGCGTGCGTCGATCTGCGCGGCAATGGCGTCGCGCTCCTGCTTCATGCCGTCGTACTCGGCCTGGATCTCGTCGATTTCAGATTGGATGCTCTTGGCCTTCGCCTCCAGGCGCAACTCCTCTTCGCTCACATTGCGCTTTGCAGCGCGCTCTTGGTCGGCCGCGTCCTCGATCTGGGCCATGATCTCCAGCATCTGATCCTCCGTGCGGGACATCTCGACCTTGACGTTGTCAATCTCTTCTTGCATCGCCTTGTACTCGCGGTTGGTCTTGAGCATGTTCTGCTGCACCTTGAGCTTGGCGATCTTCTCCTCTCCGGCCGCGAGGTCGTTTTCGTAGTCTTTCAGTCGCATCTGGAGTTTTTGCGCGTCGTCGTGGATCGACGACGATGCCTCCCGTTGCTGCGCCAGCCGCGCTTGGGCCTCCTTCAGGTCCGCCGGCTTGGACACGAGGAGTTCCTCCAGCGTGCGCATCTCATTGTGTATAGACTGAAGGGACTTGAGGAGTTCAAGCGCTTGCTCGACTGTCTGCTGTTGCTCTGCCATTCCTGGTTCCAATAAAAAAAGGAGGCCTGAGCGTGCTATGCTCAGGCCTCCTGGAAGGTGAAGGCTCGTGGGGCATCCGCCCCGGGCTTAGTTGCCATCAGCGAAATCCATGAACCCTTCGAGTTGGCGCGCGCGGACGGGGTGCTGGAGCTTGCGCACCGCCTTGGCTTCGATCTGGCGCACGCGCTCGCGCGTGACCTTGAAGATGCGGCCCACTTCCTCGAGGGTGTACGTGTATCCATCGCCGATTCCATAACGCAACTTTATAATCTCTCGCTCTCGATAAGTCAAGGTCTGGAGCACGTCCTCGATGCGCTCCTTGAGCATCTCTTGCGATGCGGCCCGCACCGGCGACTCTGCGGTGATGTCTTCGATGAAGTCGCCGAAGTAGCTGTCTTCGCTTTCGCCTACGGGCCTGTCCAGCGAGATCGGCACTCGGGAAATCTTCAGCACACGCCGGGTCTCCGAGATGGACAGCCTGCCCTCCTTGGCGATCTCCTCCACCGTGGGCTCGCGGCCGAGTTCTTGCACGAGTTTCTTCGTGGCGTTGCGGATCTTGCTCATGGTCTCGATCATGTGCACCGGGATGCGGATCGTCCGGGCTTGGTCGGCGATCGAGCGGGTGATGGCTTGGCGGATCCACCACGTCGCGTACGTGCTGAACTTGTAGCCGCGCTTGTATTCGTACTTGTCCACCGCGCGCATGAGGCCGGTGTTGCCTTCCTGGATCAGGTCGAGGAACGACAGCCCGCGGTGGCGGTACTTCTTGGCGATGCTGACCACGAGGCGCAGGTTGCCGCCGGACAGCTTCCGCTTCGCGCCTTCATACTCGTGGAAACGCTTCACCGCCTGGTACACGCGCCGGCGCAGGGAGTCGGGGCTCTCCATGGCCGCGTCCTCGATGCGCGCCAACTCCGCCTTGGCTTCGCGCACGCGCTGCGCGGTCCCCTTGCGCCGGCTGATGGCTTGGATTTCTCGTTGGAGTTCGTCGGCCTTGCGCGACATCTCCTCCAGGCGCTTCATGATCGGTTGCACCTTCTTGGTGCGAATGTTGAGTTCCTCGAGGAGAATGACGGCCTTCTTGCGCCGCCGGTCGGTGCGCTCGCGAAGCGCTTGCCACTCCTTCGAGCGCGGGCGCTTCGTCTTCATCTCCTCCCAATCCGCGCGGTTGCATTCGTAGATCATTGTGAGCGTGCGCACGTTTTCGGGGAGGCGCTCGGCCACGTTTTCTTTGGCGTCTTCGATGCCGCTACTGATCTTGAGCGTGCGGTCGAAAGGCAACTCGCCGCTGTGCACGTCTTCCAGAATCTTGAGGCACTTCTGGACTGCATAGTCCGATTCGAGCACGCGGCGCCGGAAACGTTTGCGCGTGATCTCGATCTTGCGCGCGAGCATGATCTCTTCTTCGCGCGTGAGCAGGGGGATTTCGCCCATCTGCGTGAGGTACATGCGCACCGGGTCGTCGATCTTCTCGTGTGCCTCGGCTTCGCCGATGGCCTGCACGACTTCCGCGGCCTCCGGGCCGCCCATGGTGCGGGCCTCTACCTCGGCCTCGTCGATCAGGTCGATCCCCGTCTCGTCGAGCGTCATCAAGATCTCGTCGATTTTCTCCGGGGTGACCGTATCATCCGGCAGGAGGTCGTTCATCTCCTCGTACGTGAGGAAGCCGCGTTCTTTGCCGCGTTTGACTAGCAGCTTGACGGTCTGGTCCGTGGGGGATTCGCTCATGCAGTCGCCCTTGTGGGATGTGTGCTTGATAGGGGATGGGCAGGGAGCTTATGGCAAAGCCGCGTGCCACAGCGCCGGGCAGATCGCCCCGCGCTTGGGGAGGGACCGCGTGGCCGATCGGCCAGGCTTGTTGGACGCAAGGCTATGCAACGGCATGACTTAAGAAACATGCCGCCTCCCGAATCGCGCGCTTTGACGCGATAAGCCCAAAGTAAGAAGTATATCACTGGTTTTGCGGCCCGTCAAACAAACGAGGCCGCTTTTTTCGTCGATTTTCTCGCTCACGTTCTTGGTCCTGGCGCCGTTGCAGGGCCTCGAACGCGGCCCGTTCGTCGCCGGCGCTGAGGGCCTGCTCATGCCGCGCGCGCATGGCCATTTCGGTCAGCCGCGCCTGGTGCTCATGCACGAGGTAATCCAGGCAGCCCGTGACCTCGTCCGGGCTCGGCGTGCGGGAGCCTTCTTGGGCAGAAATGTCCGCGAGCAGTTCCCGCAGGTCGGGCTCCGCGATCTGTTCGAGGAGGAGCAACGGGTCCACGACCGCCTCGGCTTGGAAAGCCTTGAAGATGCCGCTTGCGAGGCTGCGCAGTCGGTCGTCGGTGAAGCCTGCCTCGCCTAGCTGCTCCTGCACCTGCGGGACCCAGTCCGCGTCCTCGACCATGGCGTTGACGAGGATGCGTTGTGCCCGCATCGCGGCGTCCATCCGACGGGGCCGCAGGGGAGCCGAGGCCGCCTCCTCAGGCGGCGCCTCTGGCTGGGGCCGGTCATACTGCTGCCGCGGCCGTGCCCGCTCAGCGGCCGCGCGCACCGCGTTCTCGGTCACGTGCAGCTCCGACGCGATACGCTGAATAATCAAATCCTGCTTCACCATGTCCGGACACCGCACCGCGGTGGCGACCAACTCCCGCGCGATCTCCGTCTTGCCGTCGAGCGTGTCCGCATCGTATTGGCCGCGCAGGTAGTGCAGCTTGAAGTCGAACAGATCCTGCGCGTTCGCCACAACGGCCTCGAAGGCCGGGCCGCCCTGCTCCACGAGGAAGTCGAACGGATCCTTGCCTTCCGGCATCGTGGCCAGGCGCACCTTCATCTCCTCCTCGACGAACAGATCGAGGCTGCGGTCCGCGGACCGCTGGCCGGCCTCGTCGCCATCGAAGATCAACACCACCTCGTCTGCGTACCGGCGCAGCAGATGAATGTGGTCGCGGGTGAGCGCGGTGCCGAGCACAGCCACCACGTTCTCGACCCCCTGTTGGTGGGCCATGATCGCGTCGGTGTAGCCTTCGACGACGATGGCTTGCCGCTTCTCTAGGATGGCCTTGTGCGCCTCGAAGGCGCCGTACAGGTTGCGTCCCTTGCTGAATGCGGGCGTCTCAGGCGAGTTGAGGTACTTGGCCCGATCGTCGCCCAGCGTCCGCCCGCCAAAGCCGATCACCTTGCCATTGGTCCCGCGGATGGGGAACATGAGCCGGTTGCGGAAGTAGTCGAACAGGTTCTGCGTGCGCTGGCTCCGTGCGACGAGTCCCGCGGTCAGCAGCAGATCCTCCGACACCTCGCTCTGCGCGGCGCGTCGCAGGAGCGCGTCCCACGAATCGAGCGCACAGCCCAGGTCGAACCGCTCGACCATTGCCGCGCTGATGCCGCGGCGCTCCAGATAGCCGCGGCACGCGGCGCCGAGAGCGTCGTGTGCGAGTTGGGACCGGAAGACCTTGGAGGCCCACTCGTTCACCCGCAGCAGTTGCGCCTTCTGTTGGTCGGCGTCTCTGTTGCCTCCGATGCGGCCGGCAGTGTCGATTCCCGCGCGTTCGGCGAGGTGGCGCATGGCTTCGACGAACCCCAAGCCCTCGCGCTTCATCACAAACGAAAACACGTCCCCGCCTTCGCCACAGCCGAAGCACTTGAACATTTGCCGCTCCGGGTTGACGTTGAACGAGGGCGTCTTCTCGTTGTGGAACGGGCAGAGCCCCACGAAGTTCCGGCCGGAGCGCTTGAGCTTCACGTGCTCGCCGACGAGGTCGACGATGTCCGTGGCGCGAAGAATCTCTGCTTTGAGGTCGTCCGATTGGTGAGCCAACGTAACCCCGTGTGCGTCAGTCGGCTAGGCCCGTGGAGTGTTGCGAAACCGGCAGCGTGCAGAATCCGAGCGGCGATATCGCAAGTCTACCACAGCGCAGGGAGTTGTCAAGCAAACCGCTTTCGGCCACATGTGGCCCACCATGGCCCCTGAGCAACAACATCTTGCCTTGCTGCGCGGCAGCATGTTGACGGGCGACTTCGCGGCCGCTAACCTCTGATTCTCTGAATCAAGTCTCGACGGACGCTGGAGCGGAAGGCCTCCGCCGTCCGTGTCACAGCCCATCCACGGTTCGGAATGCGAAGGCCTGTCTGCGTGCGG
Source organism: Planctomycetota bacterium (assembly GCA_024278415.1). The sequence goes on from JAJRTI010000521.1 coordinate 10,501, forward strand.
CACGCACAGGCAGGCATTCCGCTCCACCTTTCGTGAAGAGCCCAATCCATGAATCGACGCGACTTCATCAAGACTGTGGCTGCCGGCGCGGTCGGCGCCGCGAGCGCCAAGGCCATCGCCGCCCAAGCCGATGGCTCGGCCGCGTTCCTGCTCTCCACGAACGGGAGCGGCCGCGCGACCGGCTACGCGGAGACGAACAAGATCGTCACCCTTGACAACAAGACGCACGTCGCGTGGCTCGACTCGGTCCAGGGCCAAGGCTTCCGCGTGCGCGTACGCACGCTCGACCGCATGACGGGCGCATGGTCGCCCACCGTCGACGTGGGGCCGGCGTACGACAATCACGGCGGCCCCGCGCTCGCGCTGGACAGCAAGGGCTACCTCCACGTGGTCTACTTCCCGCACCACCATCCCTTCCGCTATCGCCGGTCGAAGCGGCCCAACGACGTGGCCGAGTGGGGCGACGAAACGCAGTTCGGCAAGCGCTGCACGTATCCCACGCTCATGGTTGGGCCCGACGACACGCTCTACCTCACTTGCCGCGAGAGCAACCGCGAGGGCAAGCCGTGGGTGGTGAACTTGTATACGAAGAAGCCCGATGGCGATTGGCAAGGCCCACGCGCAATCCTGGCCGCGGACACAGGAGGCTACGCGCGCTTCAATGGGGCGCTCGCGTGGAGCCCCGACCACACAACGCTCCACCTCTCCACTCGCATGTACGGCGGCAAGCCGGGCCGCCCGCACACCGTGGGCTACATGCAAAGCCCCGACTTCGGCAAGACGTGGCTCAACGCTAAGGGCGAACGGCTCGAACTGCCGGTGACCTCCGATACCATCAGCGTGCTCGCGCAGAACAAGAGCAAGCGAGGCCGCGGATACCGCTGCGGCGCCATGACCGTGGCCCCCGACGGAACGCCGGTTGTCCTCTACAGCGACACCATGGAGAAGCCGTCGCAGACGTGGATCGCGGAGCTTGGCAAGTCCGGCCAGTGGCGGCGACGCGGGCTCGTGGAGCACGTGGGCAAGACGCTGCCGAATTGGAGCGTGTCTCTGCCAGGCGGGTTGGCCATCGGCAAGGACGGCCGCATGTTCGTGGCGCTCACCGCGCGCGCACCACGCGCAGACGGCACACCGCTGCCCACCGGATGGGGTGCGCCCACGAACGAAGTGCTGTGGCTGGAGTCGGCCGATGACGGCAAGACCTTCAGCGTGGCCATGGTGTCGAAGCAAGACCCGAAGCGAGCCAACTGGCTGCCCAACATCGAGCATCTCACCGGCCACCACGCGCTGCCCCCGCGGCCAGGCATGATCTACACATCGGGCGGCCC
>JAJRTI010000522.1 GCA_024278415.1 Planctomycetota bacterium
CTTGCAAAACCCCAATAGGCCGAGGCCTCGCGCCTAACATCCTGCATGGCGGAGGTGTCGAACGCGGCGCCGCCGAGATGCGAGCGCGGGCGCGCTCCGCTTGTAGTGGCGACCGTCAGGGCGCCCTCTGCGCCGCTGGCGGATTGCCACCCGAGCGGAAGGCCCTCACGGGCCTACTACAAACGCGACGTCGCCGGCTTGCGGCGCCACAGCACAGGTAGGACAACTGGGGTTTTGCAAGTGGCTCCGTCGTCTATAGCCCATGGGACACTCCCTTTCTGGTGCTGGACGTCCATGTCCTGCACCCACTCGGTGCGGACGTCTCGTCCGCTCGCAGATCATCTGATTCCCAGCGGACCAGGAGGTCCGCGCCCGAGGATCACGGACGTGGACGTCCATGACCAGTCGTTGACCAATGACGAATGACCATCAGCCAACCATCGCCATCGACATCCGCGGAGCCGGGTACACCGGCATGGGCCGCTTCACGCGCTCCACGGTCGGCCGCATCGCGCGCATGGACGCCGGTCTGCGGTTCGTGGTGCTCGCCAACCCGGCCCAAGACCTCGACTGGCTCCCAGAGAGCGACACGATCGACGTGGTCAGGTTGCGCCGGGAAGTGCCGGTGTATTCCCCCTGGGAGCACGTCGAGCTGCCCCGCGCGGTGCGCGAGTCGGGATGCGACCTCGTCCACTTCACCAACTTCAACACGCCTTGGACCTGCCCGACGCGGTTCGTGGTGACCATCCACGACACGATCTACTTGCGCCTGCCGTGGGCCATGGCGTCGCGGCTGCGCGCGTGGTACGCCGGCCTCCTCATGCGCCGAAGCGCTGCGAAGGCCGCACAGGTGATCACCATCTCTGAGCACAGCCGGCGCGACATCGAGGAACTCCTCCGCGTGCCGCACGAGCGTATCTCGATCGCCCCCTGCGGCGGGTGGGCTGAGGGCGAGATGCCCACGCCCGGCCCCGAGGCCATCGCACAGGCGCAAGCCCACGCGCCCTACGTGCTCTACGTGGGCAACCAGAACCCGCATAAGAACGTGGCGGGCCTCGCGGCCGCGGTCGCGGTCGCGAAGGAGCGCCATCCCGCGCTCAAACTCGCCGCGGTCGGGCCCAAGGGCAAACACTTCGCTCGGCTCCAACGCGAGCTGCACAAACGCAACGTGGCTGACGTGGTAGAATTCCTCGACCACGTGAGCGACGAGCTGCTCATCGCGCTCTATCAGCGCGCGGCGGTCGTGTCCACCGCGACGCTGTACGAAGGCTTCGGCCTGCCCGTGCTCGAAGGCTTCTGCGCCGGCGCGCCGGTCGTCGCGTCGGACCGCACGAGCATCCCCGAGGTCGCCGGAGACGCGGCGTTGCTCGCCGATCCTGAGGATCCCCGCGCGTTTGGCGACGCGATCGCTTCCGTGCTGGACGACCCGGCGCTTCGCCAACGCCTCATTGACGCCGGCCGCGAACGCGCGAAGCGTTTCACCTGGGACCGATGCGCGGAACGGATTGTAGAGGTGTATAGGAAGTTGACGCAGGAAGGTTAGTCCGTATTGCGTATTGCGTATTGCGGACCTCGCCTCGTAGCCCTGTTTACGCAATACGGAATACGGAATACGCAGCATCCCCCATGCCCGACTCCACTCGCTACTCTCGCACGCTTCTCGTGTTCCCGCCGTACGAAGGCGGCTGGTACGGCGCGCTCCGGCCGCCCCTTGGCATCGGCTACCTGGCCCAAGCGTTGGCGGACGCCGGGCATGAGTACGACGTGCTCGACATGTCGCTGGGGTACCGTTTCGACGACTTGGCCCGGCGCGTGCGCGAGTTCCAGCCCGGCCTGATCGGCGTCAGCATGATGACGCTGATGTATCGCAGCCACTACGATCTTGTGGCGAAGCTGCGCGCCGAGTTCCCCGACGTCGCCATCGCCGCGGGGGGACCGCACGTGTCGACCCTGCGCGAGCAGGTGCTCCACGACGCGCCGGCCATCGATTTCGGCTTTGTGTTGGAGGGCGAGCGCACGCTCCTGCAACTGGTCGAGGGCGCGGCGCCAGGCGACATCCCGGGGCTGGTTTGGCGAGACAACGGTGAGGTGCGCTTCAACGGCGCGCCCTCGCCCATCCTCGACCTGGACGCGGTCGCGTTCCCGCGGTTCGAGAAGTTCGAGCGCGGCCGCTACGTGACGGACGAGATCGACGTTCTCACCTCGCGCGGCTGTCCCCATCGCTGCATCTACTGCCCGGTCAAGACGGCCATCGGCCGGCGCTTCCGGCCCCGCAGCCCGGAGAGCGTCGTGGACGAGATCGAGTACTGGCGCACGCAGGGCGTGCGCGGCATGGGCATTGCCGACGACAACTTCACGCTCGACCGCGACCGCACGCACGCGATCTGCGAGGAGATCCTGCGCCGGGGGCTCAACGACATCACCTTCCGCTGCGGCAACGGCATCCGCGCGGACAAGGTCGACCGCGAGCTGTTGGCGAAGATGCGCGAGGCCGGCTTCCAGTTCATCTCGTTCGGCGTCGAGGCCGGCAACAACAAGGTGCTCGAGACGATCAAGAAGGGCGAGACCATTGAGCAAGTGCGCCAAGCCGTCGCCGACGCCTGCGAGTTGGGCTTCGAGGTCACGCTCTTCTTCATCGTGGGCAGCCCCGGCGAGACGCGGGGCGACGTGCAAGATTCCATCGACCTTGCGAAGGCGTTCCCCGTCTTCGACGCGAAGTTCTACAACCTCATTCCCTTCCCTGCGACCGAACTATTCGACTATTGCCAGCAACACGGCCTGTTGCTCAAGCCGCCCGAGGACTACCTCAACGACGCGAACCACTGGGAGAACGAACCGGTCTTCCAGACTCCCGAGTTGTCCTTGGCCGAACGCCGGGAGGCGCTCGACGCATGCGCCCAGGCCCGGCGTGAGATCCGCCAAGCCGCAATCAAGCGCAAGCTCCGCCGGCTCGGCCCACTCGCCGGCCTCGCCGCGCGCGTGTTCGTCATGAACTGGATGCAGGCCCTCTTGCTCAAGGTCGGCTGGGTGCGCAAGCCGCTGCAGCGGCTGTTCAAGGCACTGAGCAAGTCGTAAGCGCGCTTCCGACTTCCGACTTCCGACTTCCGACTTCTGACTTCTGACCTCTGACCTCTGACCTCTGATCCGATGCGCTTCCTCTTCCTCGTCCAAAGCATGCACGGAGCGAGCACACGCTATCGCGTGCTCCAGTTCCTGCCTCGCCTTCAACGGGCCGGGATCGAGGTGGACGTGGAGCTGGTGCCGCCGGAGTGGCTGTCGAGGCGACGGCATTTCATGAGGGCCAGCCAGTACGACCTCGTATTCCTCCAAAAGCGCACGGTCGATGGGTGGCTCGTGCGCACGCTGCGCAAGCACGCGAAGCGGCTCGTATTCGACCTGGACGACGCGATCTGGTGCGGGACGACCGGCATGGACGCGAAGCATTCCCGGCGACGCCGCGCACGGTTCCGCTCAGTCTGCCGCGCGGCCGACGCGGTCTTCGCCGGCAACGCCTACCTCGCCGACGCCGCGAAGGCACACGCGGCGCACGTGCACGTCATGCCCACGGCCATCAACCTGGAGCGCTATCCGGAGTCGCCGAACTATCCCGCGGCGGACGCGTTCACGCTCGGATGGATCGGCAGCCGCAGCACGCTGCCGTATCTGGAGGCCCTCGCGCCGGCGATCGACGCGCTTGCGGACGAACTGCCGCAACTGCGCCTGAAAATCATCTGCGACGAATTCATCGGCATGGACCGCGTGCCGGTGGAGAAGAAGCCGTGGGCGTCGGACGACGAGGCCGCCGACCTCCAGAGCATCGACGTGGGGCTCATGCCTTTGCCAGACAACGCGTGGACGCGCGGCAAGTGCGGGTTCAAGATTCTGCAATACTTCGCGGCTTGGCGCCCGACGATCAGCAGCCCTGTGGGGGTGAACGCCGAGATCGTCGTCCATGGTGAGAACGGCATGCTGGCCGATACGCCACAGGGATGGCAAGACGCCATCCGCGACCTTGCCGCGCACAGGCAGCGCTGCCGCGCGATGGGGGAGGCCGGCCGCGCACGCGTCTCAGAGCGCTACAGCTTGCAGGCGATCGCTGGCCCGTGGGTCGAGACGCTGATGGCGATAGCGCAGTAGGTGGACAGGCCACGCTCAGCATCCTTCGCGAGCTTCTCGGCCGGGAGCCTTACACGCCGAAGCGCCCGCCCCGCGAGAGTTTCGGTGAGTGGGGCTCGGCCGGCGTCGATCCCGAGGAGACGCCGCCCCCGCGGCTCTCGAAAGTGCTTCGCAAGAAGCTGAGGGGCAAGCGCCAGCATGCGGGCGGGGCGTCAAGCGACAACGTGTTGTCGATCATCTCGCATGCCAAGCGGCCTACCTCCCCAGCATGCGGTCCAGGTTGCGGTACTGCACGGCCTCCGCGATGTGCTCGACCCCGATATCGGCCCGGCCGTCGATGTCGGCGATGGTGCGCGCGACCTTGAGGATCTTGGTGTACGCGCGGGCGCTGAGCGCGAGTTCGTGCACGGCCTGTTCGAGCATGGCCTCCGCCCGGCCGTCGAGCCGGCAATGCTGGCGCACGAGGCGGCTCGACATCTGCGCGTTCGTACGCGTGCGCGAGCCCTTGAACCGCTCGCCCTGGGCCTGCCGCGCCTCGATGACTTGCTCGTACATCTCCGCGGAACTGCGGCCGGGCCGGTCGGACCGCAGCTCTTGGTATTCGACCGCGGGCACTTCGATGTGGATGTCGATGCGGTCGAGCATGGGCCCGGAGATGCGGCTCATGTACTGTTCGATACGCATGGGCGAGCAGTTGCACGGCCGCTTCGGGTGGCCCGACCAGCCGCAGGGGCAGGGGTTGCAGGCGGCGATGAGGACCACGGCCGCGGGGTAGGTGATGGCCTGCTGTGCGCGGGCGATGGTGACGTGTCCGTCTTCCAAGGGCTGGCGCAGGACTTCGAGCGTGCGCCGGTTGAACTCCGGCAGTTCGTCGAGGAAGAGCACGCCGTTGTGCGCGAGGCTGACTTGTCCCGGCTTGGGGTACGTGCCGCCGCCGATGAGGCCGGCGTCGCTGACCGTGTGGTGGGGCGAGCGGAACGGCCGCGTGGCGATGAGCGGCGCGCCTGACGGCAGCATGCCCATGACGCTGTAGATGCGCGTCGTCTCGAGGGCTTCGTCGAGCGAAAGCGGCGGAAGGATCGTGGGCACGCGCCGCGCGAGCATGGTCTTGCCCGCGCCGGGCGGGCCCACCATGATGACGTTGTGGCCGCCGGCCGCGGACACGGTGATCGCCCGCTTCACGTGCTCCTGCCCGCGCACGTCGCTGAAGTCGACGTCGTACGTGCACGCCTCTTGGAACACCTCCCGCACGTCCACGCGCACCGGGTCGATGTGCTCCCGATCCGTGATGAAGCCGACGGCCTCGGCGAGCGAGCCGACGGGGATGATGTCGATGCCGTCTACGACCGCGGCCTCGGTCGCATTGTCCTTGGGCGCGATCAGGCCCTTGAGCGCGGCCTTCTTGCACTCGATCGCGATGGGCAGGCAGCCCCTCACCTTGCGCACCGCGCCGTCGAGCGCGAGTTCGCCGATGGCCGCGTAGTGCTCGAACTTGTCCGTGCGGATCTGCTCGGTCGCCACGAGGAAGCCGAGCGCGATGGGCAGGTCGAACGCGGGCCCCTCCTTGCGCACGTCCGCGGGCGCGAGGTTGACCGTGAGCTTCTTGAGTTGGAACTGGTACGCGCTGTTGGCAATGGCCGTGCCGACGCGATCCAGGCTTTCCTTGACCGCGGCGTCGGGCAGTCCCACGACGGTGGAGTGGGGCTGCCCGGGCGCAGAATCCACCTCGACCTCGACTTGGTACGCGTCGATGCCGATCACTCCCGAACTCAAGACTTTCGCGAGCACACGGGTCTCCGATCTCTGCGGTTGATCCGATGAGGAATCTGTGTGGCATCATGCGGATTTGGGGGGATGTGTCAAGCGTGTTGCACCTGGAGTTTCCCCATGCGCCGTCTGGCAGTGCGCACGTTCGTGCGCCTCTGCTGGGGCGCGTGGCCGCGGGAAGGCGCACTGACGTGCGCACGATAGGCGACTAGGCGCGCCGGACCCAGCTCCTGTCGCGAGACGCCCTCTCCACATCCTCATTGGCCTCCGCTCGCCAGGCATAGCCCCCTCCAACAACGCTGGCGGACGGACACGAGCCCGTCTTGCGGCGCCTCGCACCGTCCAGTATCCTTTTGGCAAGCCATCGACATCATTCTTGGGGATCGATCTTGCATCGCAGCCAGACCATCTCAGGGACCACGCTTCGCTACTGCGTGGTCGTCGGGCTCACGCTTGCCCTGCCGCTGGCCTCGGCGTGGCTGCTGCACTTTTACTACACGTCGATGACCGACATTCGCGGGTTCCAGGGCCGTTACATGCGCGCGCAGAAGCGGCAACTCAAGAGCCAAGTCGACAATGCGATTGGGTTCATCAACTTCAAGCGGTCGCAGGTCACGGGGCGGGTGAAGGAGAGCATCCGTGTGCGCACGAGCGAAGCCCACGCGATCGCCACGGATCTCTACGAACGGTACAAGGCGAGTCTGAGCCGGGACGAGATCCGGGCGCTGGTGCGCGAGGTGCTTCGGTCCATCCGCTTCAGCAACGGCCGCGGGTACTACTTCGTGGTGTCGCTCGATGGCACGATCGTCTTGTCGCCGAGCCGGCCGGACCACGAGGGCAAGAACATGCTGGGGCTGCAGGACTCGCAGGGCGCGTTTGTGATCCGAGACATGATTGACGCGGTGCGAGCCCAGGGCGAAGGCTTCTGTTCCTATCGATGGCCGAAGTTGGGTAGCGGCGAGCAGGACTTCTGCAAGATCTCGTTCGTCAAGTTTTTCGAGCCCTTCGGCTGGATCATCGGCGCTGGGGAGTATCTCGACGCGATGGAGAAGCAGCTCCAGCAGGAGGCACTGGAGTGGCTGGGCCGGGTGCGTTTTGGCAAGGACGGGTATTTGTTTGCCGGCCAGTGGGACGGGCGGAGTCTGCTGGGGCCCGCCCGCGGCCGGACGATGGCCGGTGTGGCCGATCTCACTGGCGCCAACGTTGTGCAGAAACTGATTGCCTGCGCCAAGGGCGGCGGCGGCTTCGTGCGTTACTTCATGCCTGCCGTCGAGGGGCAGCGCCCGGATCTGGAGTTGAGCTATGCGCGGGGCGTGATCGAATGGGGGTGGTACGTGGGCGCCGGCGCGTCTATCGGCGACTTGGAGGCCGAAGTCGAGGCCGCCAAGCACGCCATGATGCGGCGCATGTCCTGGCAGGGGGCCGGTATCCTGTCGTTCCTCTTCGGCTTGGTCATTGTCGGGCAGTTCATGGCCCGGCGCATGGGCGCCCAGATGGAGTCCGCGTTCGACGTGTTCGCCGTGTTCTTCCAGAAGGCCGCATCGCAATCCGCACAGATCGATCTGGACGTACTGGAGTTCCGCGAGTTCAGATCCCTCGCCCGCGCAGCCAACCGCATGATCGAGCAGCGCCACCACGCGGAGGTGGCGTTGCGCGAGAGCGAAGAGCGATTCCGCTCCATCGTGCAGCATCTGTCGGACATCGTGTGGGTCGTCGACCGCGACTCCGTCATCCTTTACGAGACGCCCTCGTCGCCGCGCGTATTGGGGGCCGCGCCGGGCGGCCTGGTCGGCAAGCGGCTCTTGGACATGGTGCACCCCGACGATTTGGCGACGGCCTCCGAGGCGTTTGACGAAGTGCTGCGCAAGGAAAACCCGTACCAGCCCACCGGCTACCGCATGCGCCACGCGGACGGGCATTGGGTGCGCCTGGAATCTATTGCGAGCAACATGCTCGACCACCCCGCCCTGCGCGGCATTGTCGTGGTGTCGCGCGACGTGACCGAGCGCTGGGAGGCCGAGCAAGAGCGCCGGCGCTTGGAGGACGCGTTGCTCCAGTCGGAGAAGATGCGCGCCATCGGCCAGCTTGCGGGCGGCATTGCCCATGACTTCAACAACTTGCTCACCGGCATCCTGGGCTACGCCAACATGCTGAAGCTCGGCCTGCCGCCCGGCACGTCCGAACACCACGCGGCCAAGACCATCGAGAAGGCGGCCGAGCGCGCCGCCGACCTCACCGGCCAACTGCTCGGCTTCGCGCGGCGCGGCAAGAACCGAGTGGCCGCTGTTGACGTTCACGAAACCCTCCAAGAAGTCGTGCAGCTTCTGTCCCGCAGCTTCGACCGCAACATCCGCATCAGGCTCGACCTGCACGCCGGCCGGCCGGTCACCATGGGCGACCCCAACCAATTGCAGCAGGTGTTCCTCAACCTCATGATGAACGCGCGCGACGCCATGCCCGATGGCGGCGAGCTGGCCATCCAGACCGACATGGTTGACTTGGACGACGCCTTCTGCCGGAACCACGCGGGCTGCGCGCCCGGCACGTACGTGAAGGCCTCCGTCGCCGACACCGGCCACGGCATCCCGAGCGAGCACATCGAGCGCCTCTTCGAGCCGTTCTTCACGACCAAGAAACAGGGCCAAGGCACGGGCATGGGGCTGGCCATGGTCTACGGCATCCTTGCCGACCACGGCGGCGCGATCGACGTGGCGAGCCAAGTCGGCGTCGGCACGACCGTCACCGTCTACCTGCCCGCAAGCGCGCAAGATCCCGACGCGGAAGCGCCGCCCGCGGCGCAAGACCTCGCCTTCGGCACGGGACACGTGCTCCTGGTGGACGACGAAGAAGTCGTGCGCGAGGTTGCCGAGGACATGCTGCGTAGCCTGGGATACGAGGTGACCTGCGCGGCCGACGGCAGGGAGGCGGTGGAGCTGTATCGGGAGCGCGGCGACGGATTCGACGCGGTCATCCTCGACATGGTCATGCCGGAGATGGGCGGAGCGGAAGCCTTCGCGGAGCTGCGCCGGCTCGATCCCGGCGTGCGAGTCGTCCTGTCCACCGGCTTTGGCGACAGCGACCGCGCGCAGGACCTCCTGGACCAGGGCGTGGCCGCGTTCGTCCCCAAGCCCTACCGCATGGACCAACTCGCGGCCACGGTCGCGCGCGTGCTGCGCGGCGACGCGGCAGGATAACGCCCCCTCACCCGACCCACACCGGGCTCGACCACGCCATCATGCCGTCGACGCGCGTCACGCGCGCGTAATACCACGCCGGCGCGCCGGCCGCGTCGTCCGCCTTCAGCCGCGCTTCTCGCTGCCCCGTGTCCGCGCGCGCCCAGTCCTCGCCGTTGCGCACGATGTCGATGCGCGCAATGGGCTCCTCGCTCACCGCGTACGCCCGCACGGGACGCGGGCCCTTCGCCTGGACCATGGACCCCATGGGCTTGCCGCACACGTCGAACTCGACGTAGATGCGGCTGTTCGTTGTCGCGTAGCATTGCCGGTTCCACAGCGCGTTGAAGATCGCCTTGCGCGTTAGCCGCTTTGCGCGCACGGCCATGATGCCCTGCCGGCTCAGCAGGCGGTATTGTTCGGGCATCTCCTGGAGGCTGTGCAACTCGTCGCCGGGCCGGCCGTCGTGGATGTCGCCGCCGCCGATCATGCCGTAGCGCCGGCCCATCTTCAGCGCGTCGAGCACATGCTGGCCCGGCTTCTCGCCCCTGTTCGTGCGGATGGGGTGCGGGTTGCCATCCTTCTCCGGGCGCTCGCTGTTGCCCCAGACCGAGTGCACCTCGACCAGCCGCTCGACCTCCGCGTCGTGCCCCTTCTCCCACGGCACGCCCATCTCCACGTTCGCCGAGTGATGCGGGATCACGAGCGCGCGGTGCTCCCGTGCGGTCTCATACACGCACGCCAACTCGCCTTCCTCGGGGTCGCTGCTGCGCAGGATCGGGCCGCTGTTGCCGGGGTAGTACACGTTGCGGTGGCCGTAGCGCTTGCACGTCCACTCGAACCCCACGAGCGTCGCGAAGCGGTCGGGCTCGTTGAAGTCGTTCGTGACCGCGGTGAAATAGTCCCACTGCCGGTCCGTGAGAAATTCGGAGTGGTCGGCCATCGCGAAGATATCGAGGAACGCCTCGTCCCGCGCAAACGCGTACAGCTCCTCCGGCCCGCGCAGCCCGTCGCTGAAGATGGTCTGGCTGTGCAGGTCGCCCCAGTACAGGCGTTCCCGCGGCTCGCCGTCGCTGACGATGATCGGATTGCTCGACGCGGCCACGCCCGACTCCTCGTCGGCCACGGCCACGAAGTGCACGCCGGGCTTGTCGAAGCGCAGGCCCTCGATGCGCGCAATAGGCCGATCGTCGTTCTCGTACGCGCCCTGCTTCCCGTTGAACGTGAACTGCCGCGGGCCGTCGTAGCCTGAGTCGCCCGCGATCTTCACCTTGCCGGTCCACCCTCGCGGCGAGTTGTCCATGTACGTGATCCCGCGCGGGGACTTGTTGAAGCAGCCCACCACCTGCGCTGTGGCGCGGTAACACGACCACCCCGCGAAGTAGGGCTCGGTCAGCCCTTTCACGCCCAGGGAAAAGTTCTCGCCCGCGGCCACGCACGACGGCGCGGCCACAAGGAAACCCGTCAACTCCATCCGATCTGCCATAGCCGGGACCTCAGCATCACGTGTGCAACACCGCGTGGCCGAGCGCCACGCAAGTCATCAGCGCTCCGCCACGCGGCTTCGGTGTAGCACAGTGGTGGGCCGGCTGTCAAACGCGGCGGGGCACTGACACAAGGACTGACTCGCTTGGGCGGGGGCCGCCAGAGACGACGGCTCCGTTCTTCTATCCCGCGTCCGCTCCGCCGTCTTGTCCACCGAAGGCCTGTGTTGCCCTCTCCTGCCAACGTTTGGGATCGCGCCGCAAGTCCATGATGGCCCCGACAAGGATACAATCTGCCCGCACTTCGTACAGCACGCCGTATGGGAATCTCTTGGTCATGCACCTTCTGGAGCGCCGAGAGAACCTCGGCCATGCACCGGGGAGCATCACGATTCGGTCCAGCGCGGCCTTCACTTCAGCGGCGAACTCAAACACCAGACCAGGCGACTGATCGTTGTAATAGTCGACAGCCTCAGCGAACTCCCGCTCCGCACAAGAGAGGATACGGACCTTCATCTCTGGTTGATCCGGGCCAACACGGCCTCTGCGCTGTCTGCCTCGATATGTCCCGCTTCGTACGCGTCGATACGTGACTCGACTTCTTCAGCCCACTTGTGCGCCACGGCACCCTGGCCCGATCCCTCAAAGCTACGGTAAAGCTCGTCGATCAACTGCGCGCGCTCAACCGGGCTGAGTTGCAGGGCCTTCGTTAGCACGGCTTGTGCGGTATCTGTCATTGTCATTTCCTCCATTCAGTCCTTCGTCCTGTCACACCCCTAGGATACTACTCATCGGGCAGCGCGTCAATTTCCACGCGGTGACCGTCCGTCCGCTGGCGTCAATCATACGATTGGGCGTGTCGCGCTGCCAAGACTCGCCTGCCAATCTCCCGCAATTGCCCCCCGCGGCGCGGCGCGCTATGATTGGTGAGGGAGCAGATGCCGGCCGCCACTCGGCTTCCGTCACTCGCCATTCGACGCGCCGCCTATGCCACCAATGACGAATGACCTGACCGCAGACCGCCGAAAGGCGGGACTCCAAACAGGGGCACCTCCGCCATCAACCATCAACCATTTCCGTCATCTCCGCACATGCCATCGAAACCCGCCATCGCCATTCGGGGCGCTCGACAGAACAACCTCAAGGACGTCGACGTCGATCTGCCGCTGAACTAGCTGACGGTCGTGACCGGGGTCAGCGGGTCGGGGAAGTCGAGCCTCGCGTTCGAGACGATCTACGCGGAGGGGCAGCGCCGATACGTCGAGACGTTCAGCGCATACGCGCGGCAGTTCCTCGACCGCATGGACAAGCCGCACGTCGACGAGATCCGCGGCATACCGCCCACCATCGCGATCGACCAAACCAACCCGGTCAAGACGACGCGGTCCACCGTGGGCACGATGACCGAAATCAACGACTACCTCAAGCTGCTCTTCGCCAGAGCGGCCACGCTTCACTGCCGCGAGTGCGGCGAGCCGGTGAAGCGGGATACGCCGGAGTCGATCTTCGAGAACCTCAGGTCTGGGGACACGATGCGGTCCGTCCCGCAGTTGCGGGACGGCTTCCGCATCGCGTCCCCAAGTCGGGGACGCGGTGCGGAAGCTGCACTCCCCCCCTCCAAGGGGGGGAACCAAAGGGGGGGTAGCCCCCAGGGCAGCCATCGGACCGATCTGCACCGACCCCCCTGTCGTCCCCCCTGGGAGGGGGGACGCGAGTCGCACCGTGTCCCCAGACCAGCGGAGGCGCTCATCGTCTTCTCGCTGCCCATCCCCCAAAACACACCGGCCGAGCAAGTCGTTGCGAGCCTCGACAGCCAGGGCTACCGGCGCATCCTCGTCGATGGCGAGGTCTGCACGCTCGACGCGGCGCTGGTGGAGCCGGGGCAGCCGGTGCGCGTCGTGCAGGACCGCGTGCGCATTGAGCCGCACCGCCGCGGGCGGATCGTGGAGGCAATTGAGACTGCATTGGACTTCGGCAAGGGCCGGGTCGAGATTGTGCTTGGCGACGGCTCGTCGAGTCGTTACTCGACCGACCTCCATTGCGCCGCGTGCGACATCTCGTATCGCGATCCGTTCCCGAACCTGTTCTCGTTCAACAGCCCGCTTGGCGCGTGCCCCACGTGCCGCGGGTTTGGCCGCGTGATCGAGCTGGATCCCGATTTGGTCGTCCCGAACCAACGCCTGTCGCTCGCGGCTGGGGCGATCAAGCCATTCACCTATCCCGCGTATAGCGAGTGCCAAAACGATCTGCTCGAGTTCTGCGAGTCGCACGGCGTGCCGACCGACGCGCCGTACGCGGAGCTGAGCGACGAACACAAGCGCTGGGTGCACGAGGGCCTCGGCGAATGGTACGGCGTCAAAGGGCTGTTCAAGTGGCTCGAGACCAAAACGTACAAGATGCACATCCGCGTGCTGCTGTCGCGGTTCCGTGCGTACGTGCCCTGCCCCGCGTGCCACGGCTCGCGGCTCCAGCCCGAGGCGCTGCTGTATCGGCTCGACGGCGCGAACATCGCACAACTGGTGCAGATGCCCATCGCGGAGAGCCACGCGTTCTTCGAGCGCTTCGCGGCCAAGCGACTCGACCCCGGCATCGACCTCGTGGCCAA
>JAJRTI010000523.1 GCA_024278415.1 Planctomycetota bacterium
CTTCGGGCTGCGGTGTCCGCGAGGGGTTGCACGCAGGCGAAGAGCCGGGACGTTTGTTGTGAACCTGCCTGAATCCACTTCGAAACTGAAACTCCAGAATGCAACGCGTTGGGATACGTACAATCAGACCTACACCCTTACTTTCTCACACTTCTCACGAGTGGCGAGGACGCGCACTACGGGTTCTTGAACCTCGCGGGCAGCGGGCCGGCGTGGCCGTAGCTCAGGCCGTCGATGTTCCCGTTGAAATGGAACAGCGCGCGGGTGTGCGCGTCCAGCTCGAACTCGCGGTCGCGGGCGGGCGGCGTGAAGTCGCTCAGGTAACGCTGCACGTCCGAGAGCCGCAGTTCGTCGTACGCGGCGTTGATGGTCGAGCCGAGCAGATAGAACAGCGTCGGCCTGTCGGCCGGCTGGTGGCCCTCCCATCGATACGAGAAGCCCTGCCCGGCTCTGCCGTCGACGAAGAGCCGGGCGGTCAGGACTTGCACCGGCTTCCCCGTCTTGAACGACGGCTGCCAGCGCGTGCCCCACACCCAGGCCACGTGCGCCCACTTGCCCGCTTCGAAGACCGTGCGTCGATACGCCCGCATGGTGATGCGCTTCTTCGGCCCATCGGTGTAAAAGCTGCCGTACAGCACGTGCGACAGCATCCACAGCTTCTTCGTCAGGTCCTTGCTGTACGTCAGAGTCCACGGGTAGCGCGCGGCGCACCGCACCAGCGTCAGGTAGCTGGGCGACGGCAGGTCGTACGTGCTCCAATACGGCCGGATGAAAAACTCGATGGTCCCTTGCCGAAACGGCACGAACATGCCGCCATCGCCGGAAGGATGGTCGGGGCCGGCCGGGAGGTAGAAGCGCCGCGGGCCGGTCAGAGACAGCGCCTGGTTGCCAGGCCGGTCGATCGCGCCGGGCACGAACACCACGGAGGCCGGCGGCTTCTGGAACGGCACGGCCGGGGGCACGCGCTTCCACGGTATCTTCGGCTCGAAGTAGTGCTTCGGGTCCTCAGCCGCGAAGAACGGCGGCAAGTTGCGCACGGCGACGATGCCGTTCTCGACCGCGGCAAAACTCCACAGGCCCGGCTTGTCGCCGGGCAGGTTTACCCATCCTTGCTGGGCCGCGTCGTCAGGCCAGGGCCGCCCGTCCGGGGCGTAGAGTTTCGTCGGCGCCTCGAAGAGAATCTGCGCGGCCTCCGCGGCCTTGGGCACCTTGAAATACCATCGCACGGCCGGCGCCTGCGACGGCGAGGGGCGCCAGAACTCCGGAGCGTACACTACGAGCGGCGCATGGCTGTGGCACAGGGCGAAATGGGTGCCGGGCCGGGCGGGCGCGATCTCGTACGCCCCCTCGGGCGCGTCCTTGGGTACCCGCACCGTGGCGACGCCGTCGCTGAACTGCACGATACGAGTAAGATTCGCGCCGGCCGACGTGCCAGGCGCGATCGGGCGCACACGCACTCCCCCGGCCACCCCAACCCCTTCGCTCGCTGTCTTGAAGTCGATCTCGATGGACTCGTCATCACGTTTGAACGCGAGAATCGTGGCCGGGTACCCAAAGTCCTCGATCCCTGCCCAAGACGTGGCCGGCAGTTTGTCTGCTCCGTACCGCGCGATGAGATCCTGCGCGTACCCGATGCCCTGGAACACAAACGTGCTCTCGTGCGCGCCGATTCGGCCATCCCGGTTCGCGCGGGCCCTGCCCGTGGCAGGGTCATACGCGGTCGCGGCCTGCCGCATCTGCACCGCGAGCCCCTGCACGTAGGACGGGTCGCCGGTCTCGTTGTAAAGGAACTGGCCGATGCGGCCCTGGGGGTTGGTGTAGAACATCGGCCACTTGCCCAGCAGAGCCTTCCACCAGAACTTCGAAATGCGCCTGGCCAAGTCGTAATACCGCGGCTCGCCGAAGATGCGCCAGGCGTCGAGCAGGCCGGCGATGTCGACCTGCGTTTTGTAGGAGGTCGAGCGATACGGCCGGTTCTTGGTCAGGCCAAGCTCGCCCTCCCAATCGACGAACGCGTCCGTCGTGGCCGCGGCGATTGCGCGAAGCTCAGGATCCCACGTGACCGCGTACGCCTGCGCGAGCAGGCGCATGGTCATGATGCCGCGCCAGTCGCGGCGCGCCTTGGCCGGCGTCCAGTACCGCTTCATGCCGCTCGCGTACTCGAGGACCAGATCCTTCGCGCGGCGATAACCCGTGAGGGTGTAGAGCCGGATGAAGTTGTCCAGGTCCGACGAACTGGACACGTTCGGAATGGGTATGCCGTCCCAGTAGAAGGGGAGGCTGTGCTTGCTGTCTCCGCGCGGGGTGTCGCCGCCCGGCTGGGCGATGAAGAGGCCCGCGATCTTCCCCGCGCCGTCGTAGTGGCACATGACGTTGTCCAGGTAGGCCTTGTTCGTCGCGGCCGCGAACTCGCCCATGCGCCAGTCGGCCGAGCGCGCGAACGCGATCCACATGTCGCCGCGCAGCGTGTACGTGTACGGGCAGTAACGCTTCACGATGGGATACTTGCCCTTGTACCCGAGGTGTGGGCCGGCAAAGTAATCCACGAAACCGAACTCGCCCCAGTCACCGATGCGGCGCTCCCACACGTCGAACGTAGCCGCGATCAACTGCTCCGCGCGGGCGAAGCGCTCCGCGTCGCGTGGGTGGATGCCGTTGTTGATGACTTTCGTCTTGTAGATCCACTGCGGGTCGGCCAGCGCGAGCACCGCGCGGCGGTTCAGGCGCGCGAGCCGCGAGGCCCGGGCCTCCACGCCCTCCGGCGGCAGCGCCGCGAACACCAGTTCATGCGTCTTGGCCCAGCCAATAGCGTTCGTCCTATACTTGCCGACTTTTTCCACCTGCCCTTGGTTCTTGTACCTTTCAGGCAACACGTGCTCGTACCAATTGGCCAGGTTCCATCGCTTGATGAGCGCGGGCACGCGGAAGTCCAGCTCCTCCCCGCCGCGGTTGCTGAAGAGATGCAGCACGATTCGGTTCGGCCGGACCTCGAACTCCTTGGGGTGCTGCCGCGCGGCTTCCTTGCAGGCAAAAACAAACGCAGCATCCCCGCCGGCAAGCGCGGCCCAGTCGCCGCACTCCTCACCCTCCAAAGTAGTCTTGGCGTCCGCCGACACGCGGAAGTGGTTCTCGCCGAGGCCGAAGCGATAATGCCGGTCCTGGAGCATGGTGGCCACCGAATCCGCACGCGCAAGCGACACCCGCGTCGCCTTGCTCGGGTCGGCGCGCGAGACGCCGAAGATCGCGGCCGAGTCGCGGCCCGGCTCGACCGCGAACTCCCAGCCGATGTTCCTGAACCAGACCTCGTTCGTGTCGCGGGTGAGCACAAGCGTGTGCGTCACTTTGGCGAAGGCCTGGCCGGCGAAGGCCTCGACGCGAGTGATGTGCCTGGCCAGCGGCTCGCCCTCCGGGGTGCGATAGAAGCCCTCGAAACGCACGCACGCGGCGAGCGGGCCACGCGCCTCGATTTGCACGCTCTCGCCGTCGGCCGAAGCGCTTGCCGTGCGGCCCTTTTGATCGACGACGTAGAGCCCACGCGAGCCGGCCGCGGCAGCGACGCGCTGGCCGGCGAGCCACACTTCCTCGATGGGCGACGGTCCCTTGGCCAGCACGTACCTTGCTCGCCCGGTGTCGAGGACAATCTTGCCGCCCTTCTCCACCACGCGGACGGGCGTCGCCGGCGCGGCTTGCGCCGGCGCGGCCTCGACGAAGCATCCCGCCTGTGGCGACACGACCGCGTCGAACCTCACCCACTTGATCGCGCCGTCCTTGGCCCAGCGGCCGACGACCTCCTTCTGGCACGGAATCTCGCGGCCCTTGCCATCCACGAGCCTGAGCCGCTCCGCGTCCCACAACACGCCCTCGGCGAAGGGCGCGCCGAACACCACCGGCCACGAATCGCCGGGCGCGAGGCCATCGAGCTGACGAATCTTCACCGGCAGGCGTTGGCCCGGTTCCAGCCGTTCTTCAGGCTCGCGGGCCGAGATGAAGGCTTCTTCTGCCGCGGCCTGCCGGCCCCCGCGCGTCAGCTCCACACAGAGCCGCGCCTTCTTGAGCCCCAGGCTGCGCAGGTCGATGAGCAGCGCTCCTTCCTCGCGCGTGGGAACGACGGTTGTCTCGGCCGACGGCTCGGCGGCGCCAATGGCCCAGACGCTTGCGCGCAGCCGCGCGGGGCCGCCGGCTCCCAGACCGACCTTCGCTTCGATCCATCGCTCGCCGGGCCGGGCGAAGGGCCGATCAAGCGTCAACGTGAGCGGCCGGTCCGCGGCCCTGGCCTGCGGCTCCTCTTTTGCCGCGGCGGCCGCGGCTCCCTGCATGACAAGCCGCATTCGCGTGGTATCGCCGTAATCGCGCGCCCAGGCCTGCGTTTGGAGCTTCGGGCCGTTGCGGCCGATGTTGAACCCCATCCTCGCCGGCCATTGCTTGCGCTCCACGGCCTTCTTGGGAATCGCGATCTCGACGCGCCACCCCTCCTCTCCGACCACCACTGCCTGCTGCCACTCCGGGTCGTACGACGCGTCGCTGCTCCCGCCCGTGCCCCGCGAATCGTAGATCGAACCGGCCGCGCTGACAATGAACTGGTACACGCGCCGGCCTCGGCCCGCGGGGTCGATCCACACTTCGATGCAATCGTCCTTCCACACCGCGCCATCGCGCGGCCGCGCCGGCGTCGCGTCGGGCTTCCGATCGCATTCGACCGCGAGGTAGAGCGCGCGGGCATCGAAGCAGACACGCACGCGGGTGTTGGGCGCGCCCCGTGCACCGCTCGCGGACACGAAGCCGTCGATAGCAGCGGCGCGGCGCCATGCCGCGTCGTCGAGCTTGCCGTCGATCTTGGGCGGGGCTGCGCTGCGCGGGCAATCGAGCGCGCCTGTGGCCCGCGCGACGCGCTGCAACACGCGTGCGAGCGGCGATGGGGAGAAGTCGAAGCGGAGCGCGTCCGCTCCTTCGCATGGCGACAACACCGTGAAAACCAGCGCGGCCGTCCAAATGGAGAGGCTCTTCACGGGCGAGTGCTCCTGTGAAAGGACGGGGAAAGAATGCGCAATACGGCTACGCTAGCGATTCGTGGCGTCCTCGCGTGGTGCGGAGATGTTCTTGGAGTCCTAGCGCGGCCGTTGGCCGCAACCCATGGAGCGACGCCGTTTTCGGCGGAAGCCGGAAAACACAGATAGACGCAGATACCCACAGATCACGCAGATAGAGCCAGCCGCCATCTCTTCCCATCTGCGCAATCTGTGGACATCTGCGGGCATCTGTGGTCCACCTCCCACGAAAGAAACTTCGACATCTTGGAGGTTAGTGCCTTAGCCATCCGGAACCGCGACGAAAAACAAGTAGTTGTTTTCGCCACATGCGCAGGTTCTGGTCAAGACAAGGGCTCACAACTCAACTGTAGCGTTGGGTTGCGGGCAAAGCTCGCGTTGTACAGAGTCGCCGCTATACGCGCCAGCTTTAGCCGGCGCTCCTCCTGCCCCCGCCTTCAGGCGGGGGGTGAGGGCTGTGGGCGACATTCGGAGCGCGCTTCAGCGCGGCTTCTTGGCAGGGCGTTGGTTGAGAAGCCCTGCTAAAGCAGGCTGCAAGGATAGTTCTGC
>JAJRTI010000524.1 GCA_024278415.1 Planctomycetota bacterium
CCTGCGGCCGCAACCCTGGGCTAGAAGCCGGAAGCCCGTTGGGCTTCCCAACAGCGTTGCGTCAAGCGGAAACGGTGTCCATTGAACTCTCGCGCACGTTCATGGGGCCAATGGCTGCTGCAATCGGCTGAAGTGTTACGATGGTTGATGGTTCATGGTGCCCGCTCATGAACCATCAACCATCAACCATCCCCCCAAACGCTCCTCATTGAACGCGAGGCCCCCAGTCAGTACCATACGTCTCCAATCCCACGTGGGCCTCTGCTTCTCTCCCTCTTGGCGCGTCTGTGCCTTTGCGTGACATCTCCTGGGAACCCAACATGCTCGACACCGCTTACGGCGCAATCTTCGACATGGACGGTGTGCTTGTGGACTCGAGCGAAGCCCACTACCTGGCCTGGC
The DNA here is from genome assembly GCA_024278415.1 of Planctomycetota bacterium. The sequence goes on from JAJRTI010000524.1 coordinate 403, forward strand.
ATCGGTTCGGCGAGGAACTGGGCAAGCCGTTCGCGCGCGCGCTCTTCGACCACACGTTCGGCATGACCAACTTCGAGATCATCCCCATGTGGCTCGGCGACGCGCTCGACCGGGACAAGCTGCCCGCGATGTCCGACCGCAAGGAGGAGCTGTACCGCGAAGCCGCCAGGGACGCGGTCGTCGCGCTGGATGGCGTGCCGGAGCTGCTGGAGTCGCTTGCGGCCGACGGCTTCAAGTTGGCCATTGGATCTTCGGGGCCGCGGGCGAACGTGGAGATGGTGCTCGACGTGCTCGGCGCGCACGAGCGGTTCGCGGCCCTGTCTACGCTCGAGGACGTGAGCAACGGCAAGCCAGACCCGGAGGTGTTCCTCAAGGCCGCGGCCAAGCTCGACCTCCCGCCCGATCGGTGCGTCGTGTTCGAAGACGCACCCCAAGGCGTCGCGGCCGGCCGCCACGCCGGCTGCAAAGTCATCGCGGTCACGAGCACGCGCAAGGCCGAGCAACTCCGCGACGCGCATCTCATCGTCGACACGCTCGCAGGGCTGACAGCCCAGCGTGTAAGGGAGTTGATCCGGGATGGTTGATGGCCATCAACCATCAACCATTAACCATCAACCATTCCCCCCCCCATGGTCAGCATCCACATCCAAGACGTCACCAAGCGCTTCGGCAGTGTGACCGCGGTCGGCCGCGCGAGCATCGAAATCGCGAAGGGCGAACTGTTCTTCCTGCTCGGGCCGTCGGGCTGCGGCAAGACGACGCTGCTGCGGCTCATCGCGGGCTTCCATGCGCCTGAGGAGGGGCGCATCTGTTTCGACGACCGGCCCATCGACAACGTGCCGCCGCACAAGCGCAACACCGGCATGGTCTTCCAGAACTACGCGCTCTGGCCGCACATGACCGTGGCCTAGAACGTCGCGTACGGGCTCGACGTGCGCCGCGTGAGCGCGAGTGAGAAGGCCGAGCGCGTCGCGAAGGCAATGCAGATCGTGCGCATGGAGGGCTTCGGAGAGCGCAAGCCCAACCAACTCTCCGGCGGCCAACAGCAGCGCGTCGCACTCGCACGAGCGCTCGTGATCGAGCCCGACGCGATCCTGCTGGACGAGCCGCTGAGCAACCTCGACGCGAAGCTCCGCATCGAGATGCGGCAAGAGATTCGGCGCATCCACCAGGAGACCGGCATTACGACCGTATACGTAACGCACGACCAGAAGGAAGCGCTGTCCATGGCGCAGCGCATGGCCGTCATGCGCGACGGCCGCATCGAGCAAGTCGGCAGCCCGCGGGAGATCTACTCCCGGCCCCACAGCGCGTTCGTGGCGGAGTTCATCGGTGAGATCAACTTCATCGAGGGCACGCTCGTGGAGCCGGGCGTGGTGGACACGGCGGTAGGCCGGATCAGGGCGCAGAGCAGCAGTGGGGGCAGCGCCGGCGACCGCGTGCTGTGCGCGGTGCGGCCGGAGGCGGTGCGGCTTTCAGCGGGCCCGGATGGGGATGGCGCCGACGGGATGGAGGCGGCCAACGCGTTCAAGGCGAAGGTGGCGACGCAGATGTATCTCGGCGAGATCGAGCAGTACACGCTGTGCGCGGGTGACGAGCTGGAGTTGAAAGCGCTGGTGGTGAACCCCAAGGAAGGCGTGAGTTCGGCCGGTGCGGAGGTGCTGGTGCAGTTCGCGCCGGAGGACGTGGTGGTGCTGCCGGCGTGAGGTCTCCCCTTTTTGGCATCCACTACCCGAGGCGTTCCCGTTCGTGTCGCGTCATGCTTGTGCTGTCGCCGCTTGCGGCGCCGCGCTTGTAGCAGGCCCGTGAGGGCCTCCCGCTCAGGTGACAGTTCGCCATCGGAGCAGAGGGCGCCCTTACGGTCGCCACTACGAGCAGGCCGCTCCCGCGGTCGCACAGCGGCGGCGTGGCCTCCCGCAAGACACATCTTCCGACAGGTTATCCCTCGTTTGCATTCTCGTCAGGGCGTCGAAGCCGCTGAGTCAATCCCTCCTCACCCGGCTCCGCAGCATTTCTTGAACTTGCGGCCGCTCCCGCAGGGGCAGGGAGCGTTACGGGAGACCTTGCCTGGGCCCGATGGCGGCGGAGGCGGTGCGGCTTGGGCCCTGCGCTCGTGCTCCTCAGCGATCTTCTTCAAGCGCAAGAACTGCGGGTGCGCGTGCTCGAAAAAGACCTTGTACGCCGGGCACAGGAAGTTCAACGCGCGCGCGTCGCCGCCCATCGCGGTGCGATGCTTCACGCAGCCCCCGCGGCAGTAGCGCTGCCACTTGCACGCCTGGCACTCATCGGCCAACTCGAGCTTGCGGAACGCGAACTCCGCGTACGCCTCGCTCTTGGCCATCTCCTCCAATGGCGTCTCCAGCAGGTTGCCCAGCTTCCACTCCGGGTCGCAGTGGAAGTCGCACGCGTACACGTCGCCGTTGTGCTCCACCACCACGTACCCGCCGCACACCGGCGAATACATGCAGCACGTGGCCTTGCCGCGCACGTGCCCAATGAGCAAATCCTCGAAGTCGCGGATGTAAATTTGCGGGATCTCGTGCTTGGTCCACTCGTCGAAGACCTCGCAGAGGAACTCGCCGTACTGCACCGGGTCGAGCGCGTACTGCGCGGGCGCGCCGGTCTCCGGATCCCGCTCTACGCACGCGATGAATTGGAGCCACTTGAACCCCCGGCCGATGAAGAAGTCGAGCAGCTCCCGCGGGCGCTGCACGCTGTACGCGTTCACGAGCACGAGGATGTTGAACTCGACGCGGTTCCGCTCCATGGCCTCGATGCCGGCCATGACCTTGTCCCACGAGCCTCGGCCGTCGTGGGTGAAGCGGTAGTGGTCGTGCACGTGCTTGGGCCCGTCGAGGCTCGCGCCCACGAGGAAGTTGTACTTCTTGAGGAACTGGGCGAAGCGGTCGTCGATGAGCGTCGCATTGGTCTGGAGGCTGTTGGCGATGCTCTGGCCGGGCCGGCCCCATTGCTTCTGGCACTCGACCACGCGCTCGAAGAACTCGACCCCCGCGAGCGTGGGCTCGCCGCCCTGCCAACTGAACGCGGCTTGCCCCGGGCGCATGCGCGTGAACTGCTGCACCATCGCAGACAGCACCTCGTCGCTCATGCGGTGGACCTTCGTCTCCGGATAGAGCGCGGCCTTTTCCGCGTAGAAGCAATACGTGCAGGCGAGGTTGCAGTCGGCCGAGTTCGGCTTGATCAGGAGGCTTTCGATCGTCGGTGGCTTCATGCCCTCCAACGTAGCAGATGGGCTGTGCGGAGGCAATTTGGCCCTTTGGAGCCCCGCCTGTAGGGCCCGTCGCGGCGAAACGAGACGGCCGTTCCTGATGCTGGTTGTGCCAGGCCTTCAGCCTTGCTTCAATATGTTGGCCGTCTTGCCCCCGCGCCGCGCGGGGCAGCGTCGTTGCAGCCCTTTGGGCTGGAGCCGCGGCCCCGAATATCCGCGGAGGGCAGACATCGTTGAAGTCGTACGCGCAACTCGCAGGTCTTCGTCTCCGAGGCATGATCCATGACCACTCGTCTGCTTCTTCTCGCCAGCTTCGCGCTGCTCGGAGCTTCGGTCTCGCGCCCGGCCCCAGCCGCGCCGCGCGCGATTCCCGTCCCCCTGGCAGGCCACCCTGGCAACGTCTTCCTCGGAAGCGAAGATGTTATCGTGCCCGCGCCGGCCAATGCCGCGCAATGGATAGCCACGGACTATGACGGCAAACGCGTGGCCGCGGGCTCGGTCGCGCGAGGGCCGAGGCCAGTTGCGCTCGGCAAGCTCGGCGTCGGCTGGTACGAGATTCAGTTCTCCGACGCCGCGGGAAAGCAGCTCCGCCGCGCGACAGCCGGCGTGCTTGCACGCCTGGCCGCACCCACGCCACAAGACTCGCCGGTATGCACGGACTCGGCCGCCGCGTGGTTCGCCAAGCGGTACCGACCGCGCGAGGCCCGCGCGCAGGAGGTCTTCGCCAGCCTCGCGGAGTTGGCGGGAGCGAACTGGGTGCGCGACCGCATGAGCTGGGGCGAAGCGCAGCCCAAGGCCGACCAGTTCGCCGTGCACACGCCATACGACAGCTCCGCAACGCTCCACGCCAAACACGGCTTGCGCCTGCTCCAGGTCCACCACAGCACACCGGGCCGGGCCAGCGACAAGACGCTCGACGGCCCGCGCGCTTGGAAGCGATTCCCCCGCGACCTGCGCCTCCAGTACCGCTTCTGCAAGGCCATGGCCGAGCGCTACCGCGGCCGCGTGCAGGCGTGGGAGCCGTGGAACGAAGCCAACATCGGCGGCTTCGGCGGCCACACGATCGACGAGATGTGCTCGATGCAGAAGGCCGCGTACTTCGGCCTCAAGGCCGGCAACCCCGGCATCATCGCGTGTTGGAACGTCTTCGCCGGCCCCGGCTCGCAGCTCCACACCGAGGGCGTGCTGCTGAACGAAGCGTGGCCGTACTTCGACACGTACAACATCCACACCTACAGCCGGCCCGACCAGTATCTCGACCAATTCGCCACCGCGCGAGAGGGCGCGTGCGGCAAGCCGATTTGGCTCACCGAGTGCGGCATTCGCTTGCGCACGACCGACGCCAAGCCTTGGGGCGACCTGTCGCCGGACGACGGCCGCCGGCAGGCCGAGTTCGTCGCCAAGTCCTACGCGAGCAGCCTGTTCGCCGGCGTGGACCGGCATTTCTTCTTCATCCTCGGCAACTACAACGAACGCGGCGTACAATTCGGCCTGCTGCGCCACGACTTTACCCCGCGGCCGGGCTACCTCGCCCTGGCCGCAGTGGGCCGACTCCTGGCTGGCGCAAAGTGCCTGGGCCGCGTGTCGCCGACGATCTACGTGTTCCGCACATGGCCCGACGGACGCGAGCGCGACGTGATCGTGGCATGGGCCGACGAGCCCTGCGACTGGATGAAGGCCGCGGCCGTGGCCGTGGACGCCGCGTACGACCATCTGGGCCGGCCGATCAAGGGCTCCGCCACCGACAGACTTGGCCCTGCCCCGCGCTTCATCGTGACGCCCAAGGGCGCGGCCGAAGCGCTGGTGAAGGAGCGCCCGCCTGCGCGTTCGCCGCGGCGGGAAGGCAAGCCCTGCCCGGTCGTGCTCCAGCTTTCGTTGCCCCATGACACGATTCGCCTGAGCAATCAAACCCACGAGATCGACCCTGGCAAGCCGGTCGAGTTGCCCCTGTTCATTTACAACTTCGGTGACAAGCCGACGTCAGGAACCCTCGCAGTGGAGGCCGCACCTGACGGCTGGAAGGTCGATGTCCCCCGCAAGCCGATCCAACTCGCGCCCATGGACCGCAAGCGACTGTCAGTCACCGCGGCCTTCTCGGCCAGCGCACGAGGACTCCTGGGCGGCCAGTGGATCAAACTCCGCGGCGACTTTGGCGACGCGGGCCGGCCCGTGCTCGCGTTCCGGCTCGCGGCCGACTTGGCCAAGCTGAAGCCGGTCGCGAGGAAAGCCATCGCGTCCGGCGATACCGCGGCGAGCTGGCAAGACAACATCGTGGGCGGGGCCAGGATGAGCCACAAGCCCGCGGACGCGGGAGGCGTGCTCTTCGAGATGCAGTTCGGCGAGACGGATCCCTGGGCATACCCGCGCCTGCGGCTCAAGCCGAACGAAATCCCCCCGAACGGCTTCGACGGCCTTGCGTTCACGATCCAGGTGCTGGAGGGCACAGGCACGGTGCGCGTGCAATTCGTCGAGAAGGGAGGCGCTTCCTACCTGGCGGATGCCGGCGTCAACGCCGACGTGCGCGCGCCGCAGCAGGCCCGCGTGCTATTCGAGCACTGCAAGTGGGGGCCGTTCTCCAAGCCCGACGCCAACGGCCGGCTCGACCTCGAAGACATCGCCACGATTCTTGTGGGCATTAACAGCCGGCGCAACTCGCGGGTGCGCATGGTCGTGCGCGATCTGGAGTGGGTGAAGTTTTGAGCGAGAGGCAGATCGCGTCCTACGAGGCCGGATAGATAATAAGTGTCCCCTATTGCCTATTTTCCCCATTTCCAGGGGCCCACTCCGTCCGCTGGATCTGCGGAGCATGAGCAAGGGCGCACAGCCTGGCCAGCTTTAGCTGGCTTGTCTGATTGCCACCAGATTCATCTGGTGGTCACGATAGACATCTCCAAAGCCGAATCAGCCTGCTTCAGCAGGGCTTCTCTGCCTGGCGTCATTGAATCGAGAAGTCGCGCTAAAGCGCGCTCCTGCCACCGAAGGGAAGGCGCTTGCTGTCCACCACGTGAACGTGGTGGCAAGGCAGAGAGCCAGCTAAAGCTGGCTGGATCCGGCGTTCCAGCGGAAGGACCAGGATGGCCTCGCTTGACGCGCGGCGCCCTAAGCCCACCCTGCACATGTTCCTGAAGGAGAAGAAGCGGGGCTTTGGTGTGCGCTTCAACACGGATCTGCCGTCGCTCCTCGACACCCAAGCCGCGCTCCCCACCGGCGAAACGCTGCCCTATCGGCTGCTTTCGTTGCCGCTCTACCTTGTCGGCCAGACTCGGCGACTGGTGGAATAGACCGGACCCCGAGCGTTTGGGTGCAGACCTGAAAGTGCGGAGTAAGACTGGGCGTTTGCGGCTGCGACGCGCGGCCGCGCGAGGCTCATGCGCTGAAGGCGCATCACACCATAGCCCAGTGCAAGATCGTTCGGCCGCCCCCGCGGGCGAACGAGCGCCGCGCTGGGAGGAATGCCGAAGAGAAACAGGCAACGCTGAAGGCGTTGCACAAACGTAGCCAACCGGCGTTGTGGAACGCTTTCAGCGTTCCTTGGCCCGACACCGACGCAGACCCAGCGCGGCGCCGCGCGAGGCGCGGCTTGCACTGGGCTATGTTGTGGCAGCCCTTCGGGCTGCGGAGTCCGCCTGTCTCGCTTTTCACTCCCGACTTGCTTCCTGCCACCGGACATGGCAAACTTATTGCCATGAAGATTGCCAAGAAACCATCCATTGACCGCTTGGGACGTGTCGTGGTGCCGAAGGCCATCCGCGAACAGGCGGGGCTGCGGCCAGGCGTGCCTCTCGCGATCCGCTACAGCGACGGTTGCGTCCAGATCGAACCGGAGCCGGCCGAGGTGACAATCGTGTCTCGCGGGCGGCTTCGCGTGGCGGTCCCGTCGGAAGCATTGCCTCCGCTCTCGGACGAGATCGTGAGGCAGACCCGGAACCAGGTCCGCGAGCAGAGGGGGTAAGTCCATGACGCCGACCGCCATCGACAGCAGCGTCATCATTGCAGGCCTTCTCTCGTGGCACGAGCACCACGAGAGGGCCTTCCAAGCCATCGACGCGCTTCTGAATGCAGAGGGCGAGATCATCGTGCCTGCGCCGGCGCTTATGGAGTCTTATTCCGTTATGACTCGCCTCCCCCATCCACATCGTCTGAATCCTCAGGACGCGTTCGCGCTGCTGGACCAATCGTTCCGTCAGTGCGTCCGCGTCGTGCCGCTCCCGGGACGAGAGATGTGGGCCTTCCTGCGGAACGCGTCGGAGAGCGGCGTCGCAGGCGGGCGGGCTTACGACGCCCAGATAGTGCGGTGCGCGGCGAAGGCCGGCGCCGCCCGAATTCTGACACTCAACACGAGGGACTTCGAGCGCCTTGCTCCTGCCAGCATCGAAGTGGTTGCGCCCTGACCCGGGAGCAACAGCCGGCTCGACCTCGAAGCCATCGCCACAATCCTCGTGGGCATCAACGCCGGCGCAACTCGAAGGTGAAGATGGTCGTGCGCGGGCTGGAGTGGGTGAAGTTCTGAGGGAAACGCAGATCACGTCCTACGAGGCCGGATAGATAACAACTGTCTCCTATTGCCTATTTCCCCCATTTCCAGGGGCCCAGTCCGTCCGCTGGATCTACGGAGCATGAGCAAGGGCGCACAGCCTGAGCAGCTTTAGCTGGCCAGGCTGATTGCCACCAGATTCATCTGGCGGTCACGATGGCCATCTTCCAAAGCAGAATCAGCCTGCTTCAGCAGGGCTTCTCTGCCTGGCGTCATTGAATTGAGAAGTCGCGCTAAAGCGCGCTCCTGCCACCGAAGGGAAGGCGGTTGCTGTCCACCACGTGAACGTGGTGGCAAGGCAGAGAGCCAGCTAAAGCTGGCTGAGGGAAAGGGGGACAGCCACGGTTTCCACGATCCCCCTTGCTCACTTCACCTCCACCAGCCGCACGCGCCGGGCCGGCAGAGACAGCGTCAGCGCGCCATTGCGCAACGGCACGACTTCCCCCGTCATGGCGTCCACTGCCCGTGCGCCCGCGGGCAGGGCGAATGTGCGCGCATCGACGCGAATCGTGAGCGCTTCGATTGGCTTGTCCGACCAGTTGGACGGACAGAGCAGCAGCTTGCCCGGCCGCAGGTAGGCGCTGAGCTTGACTCGTGGATCGTTGCATTGGAGGGCAGGCGTCGGCGCCCAATACGGCAGAAAACGCGTGTCCGGCTCGCCGATGCCGAACGCGTCGAGCGCGGCGCGGTAGGACATGACCGTCTCCGACTCGACGAAGCACGGCCACACCATGAGATCGTGCGGCACGACCGCGGCCATGAGCTTCGCAGCCAGGTCCTTCGACCGCATCCACTGGCCGCTCATCTTGAACTGCGGCAGCAACACGCTGGGGATGCCCCATGCCTCGGTGCAGTACCCGGCGCGCCACTGCGCCGGCGTCATGCTCTTGGTGTAGTCCGGCTCCTTGCGGACGCTGTGGTAGCGGTCTTCGCCCAAGAGCATCGAGTCGGCGAACGTGGCCAGGGGCGAGAGCCGGCCGCCGCTGATGTGGTAGGTGATGTGGAACGGCTCGCGCGTGGCCGCGAAAAGCGCGCGCAGACGCCGGAACGTCTCCTGTTGCGCGCGCAAGGGGAACGTGACGCGGCGCTTGCCATCCGGGCCGACGTACCCGCACCCATGTTCTTCGTTCGCGCACCCGTAGCACCACACCTCGTCGAGGTACACACCGTTGACGCCGTACTCGCGGATCAAGTGGCTCACGTACCACACGTACCAGTCCGCGTACGGCCCGCGGTGGCAGATTGCGGCGTTCGAGACCGGGCCGTAGCTGCTGGCGCGGGCGCAGGGCGCGGCGAGCATCGTGCGGCCCTTCTCCCATAGGTCGCCGGAGTTTTCAGGGAAGAAGTTCACGTCGGTATAGGGGACGGTGCACAGGCCGTAGCCCTTCGCGCGGGCGACCATCTCCCGGAACTCGCCGGGGTCCTTGGGCAACGTGCAGGTGAAGTGCGAGTGGTACGCGTAGAGGTAGCACACCTTGCCCCGTGGGCGCTTGCCCGCCAGTTCGGGCCGCGGGTAGGGACGCTTGCGCAGGCCGAGGAAGAAGCGAGAAATATCCGTTGACGGGACCCACTGCCGAGACCGCCAGTCCGGGGCCAGCGGCTGCACCGGCGTGGCCTGCAAGCCGAACGCGATGGTGAACGGCTCCTCGACGCGCCGGGGCTTGCGGATCACGTTCATGCACAGCACGGCCGCGCGGCCGCGGCGCTCGACCGTGAGTGCGCCGTCGCCCAAGTCCCAATGCTCGTCGCTCTCCGCATACCACCCCAGCCCACGCTCCTCCGAGCCGATCCAGACCGACGGCATGAACTCGCGGCGCCACACGACGCCGTCGCCCCGCGGGAGCGCGTCGTATCCCCAGCGCTTCGAGTCGATGCGGGTCAAGTTTGTGTAGGCGAGATACTTGGCGTGCTCGTCCTTGAGCGGGATCTCAATGCGAAGGCGTTCTACGCGGCCCGGCTTGCGCGGCGCAAAGCGCAGCGTCGTCCAAACCGTGCCGTCGTAGCGCACGAGCGCGGTCGTCTTCACGTCGAACACCGGGTCGCGTGCGCGGCCGGTCACGACGGCTTGCGTCGGCGATGCCGCGTCGATCTTGCCGCTCTGCCCTTGGGCCGCGGGGCCGCTGTTCGTCACGATGCGCACTGGGCCGGCGAGCAGATCCTGGCCCTTCGCGCGGACGCTCGCGGCGAGCCCCGCGTCGCCGAACTCGTACGATCGCTCGCAGCAGTCCACGCGCCGGCCCTCGACCGCGAGCGGTGTGAACGGCGGCAGCACCGCGTCGTCC
>JAJRTI010000525.1 GCA_024278415.1 Planctomycetota bacterium
CTCAAGTCGTCGGACATGACCCAACTCAAGCAGACCATCGAGCGGCTGGCGACCGTGAGCGCCGTGCGCGCGCGTTGCGCCTGACTCGGCAAGGCGGGGCGCATCTTCTCCTGTGCTGGCGTGGGGCTGCCCTCGCATCATCCCATATCGCGGCATCCCCCATCCCGGCCTTCCCCCAGAGGGGGAAGGAGGTGGGAGCCCTTCCCCCTCTGGGGGAAGGGTTGGGATGGGGGTCCCCGCCAGAACAGCCCACGTACCTGTTTGCCGTAGTAGGTGCCGGTGAGCACGTCGATTCTGAGGCGGTTAGGATGGGGGCCCCCGCCAGAACAGCCCACGTACCCTCTTACTTCCCCATCACCTTCAGCGCGGCTTCGACCACGTCTTCCGCGTACGGCAGGTACGCCTTCTCGAGCACGTGCGACTGCGGGCTCACCGCGTCCGCGGCGCCCACGCGCAGGATCGGAGCGTCGAGGTAGTCGAAGGCCGCCTCTTGCACCTGGGACGCGATCTCGCCGGTGAAGCTGCCGGTCTTGGTCGCTTGCGACGCGACCACGAGGCGGCCGGTCTTCTTCACGCTCTCGATGATCGTGTCGATGTCGAGCGGCACCAGCGTGCGGGGGTCGATGACCTCGATGCTGATGCCGTGCTCGCTTGCGAGCGTCTCCGCGGCTTTCATGCACTCGCCCACGACGTAGCCCCACGACACGACGGTCACGTGCTCGCCCTCGCGCTTGACCGCGGCTTCGCCGAAGGGGATGAGGTATTCCTCTTCGGGGACCGGGCAGGTTTCGTTGTAGAGGTTTTGGCTTTCGACGAACATGACCGGGTTGTCGTCGCGCACGGAGGTCTTGAACAGGCCCTTGGCGTCGTACGCGTTGGAGGGCACGACGACCTTGAGGCCGGGCGTGTGTGCGCTGTGGCTCTCAAGGCTCTGGCTGTGCTGGCCGCCGTAGCCTTTGCCCGCGCCGGTGCTGGTGCGGATGACCATGGGGACGCAGGTTTGGCCACCGCTCATGAAGCTCCACTTCGCGGCTTGGTTGTTGATCTGGTCGCCGGCCTGGAACTCGAAGTCTGAATACATGAGTTCGACGATGGGCCGCAGGTCCGTCATGGCTGCGCCCACGCCGGTGCCCACGATCGCGGCCTCGCTGATGGGAGCGTTGCTCACGCGCTCGCGGCCGAACATTTCCAGCAGCCCCTTGCTCAGCTTGAACGCGCCGCCGTAGTCGGCCACGTCCTCGCCGTAGAAGATGACGCGCTTGTCGCGCAGCATCTCTTCGATCATGGCCTCCTTGATGGCCTCCTTCATGGACAATTCGCCGTTCTTGCGCTCCGGCTTCACGACCTCGCCCACCGGCGCGGGGTTGGCGTAGTCGGCGGGCACGGCATCGGAGGTGGTGTCGGCATACATGAACTTGCACACGTCGGCCGGGCTGGGGTCGGGCGACGCGCCGGCGCGCACCGCGGCTTTCGCCATGACGTCGCGAATGCGCTGCTCGATGCCTTTGATGTCGTCTTCGGTGCACAGGCCGGCGTCGATCAGTTGCTGGGGGTAAGTCTTGACCGGATCGATCGCGCGCCACGCCTCCTCTTCCTCCCGGGCGCGGTACTCGTTGCGCGGGTCGCTGAGGCTGTGGCCGAAGAAGCGGTAGCACATGAGTTCGAGCAAGCAGGGGCCGTGGCCCTTGCGGATGATCTCTGCGGAGCGAGCCACCGCGTCGCGCACCGCGAGCGGGTCCATGCCGTTCACGACTTCCGCGTGCATGTTGTTCATGTCGAAGCCCGCCGCGCGGCGGGCGAGGCAGTCGAGGCCCGAGACTTCGCCCCGCTGCTGGCCGGTCATGCCGTATTGGTTGTTCACGATGATGTAGAGAACAGGAAGGCCGTACGGCTCGCCGGCCAGGTCGTTCATGAACTGCTCTTGCGATGCGAAGTTGAGCGATTCGAGCACGACGCCGTTGGCGTACGCGCCGTCGCCCGCGAAGCAGGCCACGATTTGGCCGCTGCGCCGGTAGCGGCTGGAGAGCGCCGCGCCGGTCGCGATCGCGAGGCTGCCGCCGACGATCGCGTTCGCGCCCAAGTGGCTCACGCTGCGGTCGGCGATGTGCATGCCGCCGCCACGGCCGCGGCAGTATCCGTCTTCTTTGCCGAACAGCTCCGCGGCGGTGCGGAAGAGGTGGTGCTCCAGCGCGAGGTCTTCCAGCGCCGCGCGGTACGTGACTGCGTCTGCGGCCGGGCCGATCACCGCGCGCAGTTCGTCGTCGGTGCGCTGTTTGATGGCCATGCAGCCCTTGGCGATGCCATCGCCGTGGCCGCGGTGGGTGCTGGTGATGAAGTCGTCGAGGTTGAGCGTGGAGCACGCGCCCACGGCTGTGGCCTCCTGGCCGATGCTCAGGTGGGTAGGCCCACGGTAGTCGAATCCAGCCAAGGGCTGGTACGCCTGGCTGCGCAGGGCGAGGATCATCTCCTCGAACGCGCGGATCGAGAGCATCTGCTCGTACACGTTGATCGCCAGTTCGGCGTCGATCGTGCCCGCTTTGAGTTCGGACTTGAGATCGCCCTCGTACTGGTACGCGGGGATGGTCTTGAAGCGAAGTTTCTTGGGCTTAAAGTCAGGCGTGGATTTCAGTTCTACGACCACTGAGGCCTCCGAGTTCCGTGTGTGACAGTTTGATGGGGGTAGGCGAAGTCGAACAGTATACCAGCGCAGGGGGGAGCTTTCAACGCAGTTGGGCCGCGCCTATTGGGTCTCGATGAAGATCACCGTGATCCACAGCACCGGCTTGCCCTCGAAGTCGCCCTTCACAATCCCGATGCCCACCTCCGTGAAAACCGCGTTGAGCCCGAGCCGGATCTTGGCCGCGTCGGGCAGCCGCGACGCGACGTACGGCGCGACGCCGAAGGCTTTGCACCGGATCTGGTTGCGCACGTAAATATTGGCCAGCCGCGTGTCGAGCTTGCCGTCCCTGCGCCGGGCCAGTTCCTGGCTGTTGTAGCGCGCGATCTTCATCAGCTTAGCGTTGCGCCTGAGCGGCATGATCGCGTTCTTCATGCGCAACTTGTTGATGCCATCGATGAGCGCTGCCGCCATCTGCTCCGGCGTCTTGGGCTCAGCCTGCTTCGCGGCAGCGGCGGGCTTGGGTCTGCGCTGCGCAAACGGCGCGGGGTAGGGCGTTGCAACATGGAGCCGAAGCGCGTCCGTGAGCGTGGGCCCGGTCCTGGACAACTCGATGAATTCAACGATGTATGTGCCGGGCTGCTTGCCGAGCCGGAGTTCCCCTGCCAGCTCCCGGCCGGTGCATGCCGCGGCCGTCACGGTCTGGCCGTCGGGGCGGGTGAGCAAGACGCGGCCGCCCTGGGCGCCGGCGCCCAGCTTGGCGCCCAGGCGGTACGTCGCGCCTGGCTGTGGCTGGATCGGGATGGGCTCCAGCAAGGTGCGCCGCGCGGCCGCGATGACCGTGACGATCTGCTTCTCGCCTGCCCGCGCCGCGGCCACGCCGACGTGGGTCATGCCCGTGGCATTCACGGCCGGCCGAAGCGCCTTGATGATGGCCGCGGCGTCTGCGCCCGCGTCGACCTTCGCGCAGCCCGCGCGTACGAGCACGGTCGACACGCCGGCCGCGTCGAGCCAGTAGCGCACGCTGCCCTTGCCATCGGCAAACGTGTCGGGCGTATCCGTAGCGCCGAATTGCCCCGCGTGCGCGGCCGCGGCCTTGCAGAGTGCAGGGTCGACCGTGAGGGCCTGCGCCTGCTCGCGGCCTTTCCGCAGCTCCTCGATGATGGCGGATTCCGTGTCGTTGAGCACCGGCGCCGGCAGCATGGCCCCGTATGCCGGCACGAGCGGTGCGCGTGGCGTCTCCGCTGCCCATCCCCATGGTGCGGCCCAGAGTGCGAGCGTGGTCCAGCCCCACAGCGTGCGATGGCTCCTCACGGGATGTGTCCTCGTCTTGGTGGTCGGGCCCGGAGCCCGTTGCTTCGGCTACGGGCTCCGAGTGCGCCAGCACTCGGGCTCTGCCGTGGTTTGCCGTGCGACAGTTGTCCCGAAGGCTGGCGGTTTCGATTAGCGCTCAGCATTCGCGTCGCTGCCCTCGTCGGGCTCATTCTCTGAAGGCTCAGCCTCGCCCTGAGGCTCTTGGCTCGCGTCGTCGGCAGGCTCGTCCGCGGCGGGCTCCGGCGGCGGCCACTTGCGGTCGATGGCGCGCAGTGCGAGTCCCGCGGCCAGGCCCAGCACGAGCGCGCCGGCGAGCGTGGCCAACGCAAACATGCCGAGCCCGCGCGCGCTGTATAGCGGGTAGGGCTGCACGAACTGCCAGGGCTTGGACGAGCGGAACGTGCCCTTGACGATGATCACGCCCTTTTCTTTGGCGCGCTCGCGGCGCTCGGCCTCCTGCCGTGCGGCGTCGGTAGGGCGGCCGATCCAGAACGCGCGCACGTACGTGTCCGGGTTCTTTTCCAAGTAGACCCAGTCCCAGTAGCTCGTGCGCGCGTCGTAGAGGTGCCAGTAGAGGCACACGATTGGGCCGAGGAGGGCCCACAGCACGCCGAGCGCGAGCCCGCTGCCGGCGCGGCCCTTGAGCTTGCCAGCCAAGGCGCCGATCGCGATGGCGGCCAGCGGCCACGCGACCGCGGCGAGGTTCACCCAGAACGATACGGTCCGCTCGTCGATTTGTTCGAAGATGCTCTCTTCCATGGCGCTCTACTTCTTCGGCTTCTTGCGTTTCTTCTTGGCCTTCTTGCGCTGTCGGGCGCGTTTCGCCTCGCGCTCGTACTCGTGCACGGCCCGCTCCTGCTCGTCGGTCTCGATCGAGCCTGGGCGCAGGCGCCGGACCTCGGCGATCGCTTGGCGCGCGCTTCGGCCCTGGTTCACGAGCCAGCACGACAGCATCGTGCCGGTGCGGCCTCGCCCGGCGGCGCAGTGGACGGCGACTGGTTTGTTGGCGCGGCTCATCTTCTCCACGAACGCGATGAACTCGCGCACTTGCTCCAGTGTGGGCGGGGTGAAATCCGCGATGGGCAGGTGCAGATACTCGAAGCCAAACTCCTCGATCACCGGATGCGAAAGCGGAGTGTGCGTGAGCGACACGATGGCCTCCACGCCCATCTCTCGCAGATCCTGGAGTTCGTTTGGCGAACTCACGGGCCGGGCCATGCCGGCGATGACGCCCTCCTCGATCCAACTGAAGTTGAACGGCATCAGGCGCGCTTCCCTTCCAGCATGGCCGCCAGCAACTGGGCCATGGTCAGCAGGTCCAGCGCGTTGTGGTGGAGGATGTCCTTCATTTGCGTCGCGTCGCCGGTGCGCACAAAGTCGTGGTACGCCTGGGGGATCTGGTCGCCGGGGATGTCGCCCACCCGCCGGCGCCGGCAGATGTTCGTCTCGAGTGTTTGCAGCTTGCAGTTAGCGAATCGGCCCTTCCACCGCCGGCGCGCCGCGTGGAGCACGTCCAGGTGCGCCGCGGGCGCGGGCGGGGGGCCGAGGCCGGTTGCATAGGACCGGTCGGTGACACAGGGCACGTCGAACGACTTGCCGTTGAACGTCACGAGCGCGCGGAATTGCGGGATGCGCTCGTGGTAGTGGTGCAGCATCGCGGCCTCCTCCGAGTAGTCCCGCGCGAGGAGTTGCTCGATGCGGAAGCCGTCGTTGGCCAGGTGCATGAGGCCAATGAGGAAGACCGGGCTGCCGGCCAGGCCGGTGGTCTCGCTGTCCATGTAGAGCAGGCCCGCGCTCGCGCCCGCGAGGGCCTCGGCGAGATCGGGATGGCGCGCTTCGCGGTCGCCGGCTGCGGCCCGCTCGTCGAGTGTGCGGCGATACGCGTCGACGAACTCGTCGCATTCGCTCCATAGCTCGGCCAGCGGCCGTCGCCAGCAGAGGAAGCGGCCGCGTGGGTTATCGACCACTTCGCCCGGGGCCACGTCTTCCAGGGTTCTTGCAGCAGATGGGCTCGATTCCGGCGCGGCGATCTCCATGGCGGGGTCGGGCGCGGTGGGCCGCGTCGTGCTTGCCGGCCGGCTGACCCCATGGCACAGGGCCGCACGCGTAGCCACGCCGCGGCCGGGGAGGCGCTCGCGGTTGAGCGCGGCAAGGCGTCTTCTTAGGTTGTCGGCGGGCATGGCGCGCCCCGTTGGGACTACCGCGCGGGCCGGCTTATTGCCCCGCCGCGGCTCGGAATGCATGAAAAGCCGATTATCGGCCATGCCCGCCGGATTGTCAAACCAAATGTCCGGAGGAGGCGCTGGCGCGGTTTTTGCGCCGGCGCGAGGACTTAGGCCGGCAGCCGCATGCGCCAGCATGCGGGCGGAGGAGGAACACGACGCGACCGCAAGCGGGCGACGTAGCGCTTGTAGTAGGCCCGTCAGGGCCTTCCGCTCGGGCGCCGATTCGCCATCGGAGCAGAGGGGAGGGCGCCCTGACGGCCGCCACTACGAGCGGGTCGCGCCCCCGGTCGCACTGCGGCGCCTCCGTGTTCGACACCTCGGGTATGACGTGACACTAGGCGCGGCATGGGCATGTTGTCGATGCGCTCCGTTGTGGAGTGCGCCGGCTCGACGGCGCTTTGGCTGGCAGCGCGTAGCGCTGCTTTGCATCCGCACACGCGCGATCCGTTCGCTAGCGACAGGCGAAAA
>JAJRTI010000526.1 GCA_024278415.1 Planctomycetota bacterium
CCGCCGGTGTAGCCATAGCCGGGCGTGCCGGCCAGCACCAGCGTCTTGCCGTCCGGGTGCGCGAGCAGGTCGTGGGGCCGATTGATCGTGGGAGTGCACTGAGTCAAAAACTGAGGATTGCAGCCCGGCCGGCCCTTGACGGTCGCCACCCACTTTTGGGACGGATCCCACTCCAGCAGGAAGCCGCCGCCGTACCCGCCGACGAAGAAGCGGCCGCCCTGCCGCGCGACGGTGTTCCATTGGCCGTAGCTCGCGCGGTTGGTCCAGGTGTCGCGCTTGGGGTCGTAGCTGAAGAAGCGCATGGGGAAGGCCGTGCCGCCGCAGATCGTGCCGTCGGGAGCCGCGCAAAGGCCCATGAGGTGCGCGCCTTCGCTCGTGTAGTCGAACGTCACCTTGCGGATTTGCTTCGTCTTCGCGTCTTGCACGGCCAGTACGCGGTCGACCAAGTCGCACGCCCGCAGCACGGATCCGTCCGGGAATCGGCGATAGAACAAGCCTTGGCTGCTCGTGATGATGGGCTTGCGCTTGACACTCGGAGCCTTCCCGAGTTTCTTTGCTTCGCCCCTGTAGAACTCGTACCACGGTAGCTTGCGGCCCCGAAGGGCTTGCCCATACACCTTGCCGTCCACGCCGCGGTAGACGTACCCCGTTCCTTTGCCGCGCTCATTCTCTGGGACCATGGGCTTGGCTTTGCCGGTCTTGGGATCGAAGCCGATGACGTGGCTCAAGGTGTTGCCGACGCTGAAGTAGATCCACCCGGAGTCGTCGGCCGCGACTGAGCGCTGGTATTGGCGCCAGTTCTCCTTATGCACGTGGCCGTAGTCCTTGAACTCGCGCGTCTTGGGGTTGAACGACACCACGCCGCTGTTGGGGTACGTGACGGACCAGATGACGCCGTTGTCGTCCTCGGTCATGCCCATGGCCATCTGCTTGGCCGTCTTGTGGTGGAACGTGAACGCGCGTTTGGCCGGGTCGAATTCGCAGAAGTGGCTGTTGAAGTGGGTGTAGAACTTGTTGCCGCTGGAGAGGATGGACGCGAACGGGCAGTCGCCGCCCGGCGGAAACGGCATGGGGATTTGCTCGCTCTTGCCGGTTTCCGCGTCGATCATCAAGAGCGCGTACCCGCCGCGGTGGTCGTACAGCCAGAGGAGCACGACGTTGCGGCCGTCGCCATCAACCGTGGCGACCGTGCCGCGGTGGTTGCTCACGGGCGTGGCGACGCCGTGGTGGAGGAAGCCGTTTCCCAGGTCTTCGGTCGCGCCGTGGCTGGAGCGCGCGGCCATGAGCAGCAACGGCGCGAAGAGCAAGAGCATGGCGGTCGCGTGGAAATGTCCCATGGAGGGATCCTTTCAAGAGGGGCAGGGGCAATGTTGGCGGAAAGATGGCGGACCGGTAGCCACATGCGCGGGTCTGTGAGGGGGTGACAAGATGAGCGCCGACGGCGGGTGGGGGCGTTGTGCCAGCAGTATAGCGCGCGCCCTCACCGTGGCAAGGTGGTATGTGCATGCTTTGCCCCGGTATGTAAAACCTCGTCGGCGCTCACCCTTCCGGCCGCGTTCCGACTTCCACCAGTTGCACCGCCCTGCCGAGCCGCGGCCACACGAGCCGCCCCTCGCGCCAGGCCAGCTTCTCATGCGTGAGCGCATCGCGGGCGGGGAGGCCTCGCAGCGAGGTAAGCCTGCCGCGGAGAGCCAGCTCGAACGTCGCCGCCGCGGCCGGGCCTTGTGCAATGAGGAGCGCTGCGCGGCCGCCGCGGCGCAAATACGCGCTGACGACCGCTCCGTCCGGCGTGGCCGAGATCTCGGTGCGATTGGCCCAGTAGGGGAGGAACTCCGCGTCCGCGACGCCGAAGTCGTTCATCGCCACCCGCATCTTCAGAAGCAGGCGCCGAGTCTCCGGGCTGACCCACGAGCCCACGCAGATCACGTCGTGCAAGAGAGGGAATGCGAGGAACTCCGGGCCGGGCATCTTTTCCTTCCTGTTGGGTTGGCGCTTGGTCAACGTCGGCAGAAGAAAGTTCGGAAGGCCGGACGAGTACGGCAGGAACTCGGCCCGAAACTTCTCGCGAGTCAGCGTGCGGAGATCCTTCTTGTTGTATTGCTCGCCGTTGAGCACCGCGTCTGAGAACGAAAACGTGGTGAGCACGTTGTTCTCCGAGTTGTGGCTGTACACGAAGCCCTTCTCGCCGCGCTTGTTTTTCACGAGCGTGTAGATGCGTTTCTGTAGCTCGCGCGTGGCGAAGATCGAAAACTTCCCCGGCGCACACCCGTGTTCGGCGCTGCGGCAGAAGTTGGGATTGGAGCAGTCGAGATACACGCCGTCCGTCCCGGTCTGGTCCATGGTCCGGTCGATCGCCCACACCAGGAAGTCGGCCCATGAGCTGTCATTGCACACGCTCGCGTAGGGCATCTTCACCGCGCCGGCCGTGGTGTTCTGCGAGAAGGGGTTCCTCCGCCATTCCCGCTCCAGCATGAGGTACTCGGGCGTATTCTTCTGGGTGAAATCCAGGGCCATGTAAGACACGACGGTCTGCCAGCCGTGGCGGCGCAGGAACGCGACCTTGCGCTTCATCTCCGGCGGGTCGGCCGGCAGGTAGCTGAACGCGCCGACGTGGTTGTTGTAGAGCACGCCGATGTTGCGGAACTTCGGGCTGGCCGGGCGCGCCTGCACGTACGCCGGCAGATCCCGTGCGCTGAGAAACGCCTGCCGCCAATCGCGCCAGCCCTTGGGCAGCGGCTTGGACGGCGTCGCCAGGAAACCAAAGGAGAACCGCAAGGGCTCGGCCACAGACGTTTCAACGTCGCACAGGCGCAGCCGCAGGTCCACGCCATCGTTGGTGTGGCGGATCTCGATCGCGCGGTTCGCGTCCGCGTTGCGCCAGTTGTTGTTGTGCTCGCAAACCCAGGCGAGCCCGGCCGCTTCGTTGCCCAGCCAAACATACGGCACGAACGCCAGCGCTTTGCGCCAGCCCTTTGCTCCGGCGCCGCCGGCCTCGGACAGGTTCGACCACGAGCAGTTGGCATGATGATAGAGCGTGGCCGCTTCGGGCATCATCGGCACTCGCAGCTCCAACCGGCGCATCGACGTCTTGCGCCGCGGCGTCAGCGTCAGTTCGATGCGCACGAAGCCGTCGAACTCGACTGTCGCCGTCGCGGAGCAATCCAACGGCCCCAGCCGGCCCGTCCACGACCGGCGTGCGGCGGAGCCGCTGTTGTCAAAGCCGCCGGCCGCGCGCATGGCCAGCGCGTGGGTCTGGCCCGCGGCTTCGAGGGACAGGCTCACCGGCCCGCGGAGCAACTCTCGTCCTTGGCTGATGATCCGTGACGGCAGAGGCGACCCGGCGAACACGTACTTCCTGCCCCACGTTTCGACGGTGTCGCCTGCCACCTTCACGGGAGTCCAGGGAGGCGGGATCGCGCGGCTTCGCCCAAGGTCGTTGCCGAGCCACACGGGCCTGGCGGGCACGGTGTACGCGACTTCGCCCTGCCGAAGGATGGCGCCTTTGCTGCTTGCGAGGACGACTCGAATGCGTCTCTAGCCTGGGCCAACGTCCGCGTAGTCGAGCGCCACCTGCTCGCCCCCCTGCACGCCGGCCACGACCTCCTGCTTGGGGCCTCCGTCTGGCCCCACGACCTCGACACGCAACCGGCCCGGCCTGCCGGCCATCTGTTTCCGAGCCGCGCGGTAGTCGACGTGGACCCGTAGCTGGCTTTGGCCGA
>JAJRTI010000527.1 GCA_024278415.1 Planctomycetota bacterium
CAGGGTTGCGAGCTTCGCTCGCGAACCCTGGGCTGATATCCGGAATCCCGTTGGGATTCAGATACCCCAGCACGCGGCGTTGCACGGAAGCTTTGACAGTATTCCGGTACCTGGCTGTTGCACTTGGCTGAAGTGTTACAAAAAGAAGAAGCTGCTTGCCCGGAGCGGACGGCCTTCGCCGTCCGTCGGAACGCGAAGGCGTTCCGCTCCTGGGTTGCGGGCGCAGCCCGCCTGGTCTTTCATATGTCTCGATCTCCTCGTTTCGGGATCGCCGAACGGAGATAATCCCAACGCGCTTTCCCCGGTAGGGGATGACGCCGGACCCGTGTTTTCCGGCAAGCATGCCGATCTCGAGGAACCGTGGTTCGTCTTCGCGCGCGGGCAGCATCTCCGCATTGCGGTTTCATGAGCCGGCCGCGGACGAAAGACCCGTCGCTCACAACGTGCGGCCGCCGTAGTTGCGGTGCTCTTCGAGGTGCTCGCGGATACGCACGTAGCTGTCGTATCGGGTCTGGGCGATGCGGCCTTGCTCGACCGCGGCGCGCACCGCGCAGCCGGGCTCATGCCGGTGCGAGCAGCCGGGGAACTTGCACTCCTGCACCGACTCCACAAACTCCGGGAAGCAGCCGTCAATCTCTTCCGGGAGCACGTCCCACAACGCGAACTCGCGCACGCCGGGCGTGTCCGCGATCCAGCCGCCGAAGCTGAGGGGGTGGCGGGTCACGCGCGTCGTCGTGTGCTTGCCCTTCTCCGTGGCTTTGCTAACGCGGGCGACCTTCAGGTCCAGCCCGGGTTCGAGCGCGTTGATCAGCGACGACTTGCCCACGCCGGACTGGCCAGCGATGACGGTGAACTTGTTGCGCAACACCTCGCGCAACTCGTCCAGCCCCGCGCCCGTGGTGGCGCTAGTGAGCAGCACGTGATAGCCCGCGGACTCGTAGACCGCGCGTAGCTCCTCGTGCGTGCTGCTCTTCTTGGCCAGGTCGATCTTGTTCAGCGCGAGCACCGCGGAGAGCAGGCCGTTCTCTGCGGCGATCAGGTAGCGGTCGATCAGGCCTGGTTTGGGCTTGGGCTGGCGCACGGACGTGACGATGAGGAGCTGGTCCGCGTTGGCCACGATCACCTGCTCGACGTCGCCGTAGTTTTTCGCGGGCCTGGACAGCTTCGTGCGCCGCGGGAGGACCTCCGTGATCGAGCCCGTTCCGTCGGCCCCCAACTCGACAACCACTTCGTCGCCAACCGCGACGGGATGCAGTTCGCGGCGCTCGCCCTCCTTGAGTTTGCCGCGCATCTCACAGGGGACTACCTGTCCGCCGCACGCGACATGGCACGTCCCCCCGAGGATGGAGCAAACGATACCTTGCAGATTGCTCATAGAGTCCAGGGCATGGCGCTTGGGGTACGTGGATGACACTTCGGTCACAGAAGGCCCAGATTATACCCGTGCCCTGCGCGAGCCGCAAGGAGAGGAGGAACGTTGGGGTCCAGGAGCGTAGGGCATTTTCCGGGTTGACAGGGCCATCGGCCGGCGCTATAATCCCGACCCTTTGACAATTTGACGACACGGTTCACAGGCGCCTGCGCGCTGCGCGCAGGCAAGAGGGAAGTCCGAGCAACTCGGCTAATCGAGTTGTAACGGCGCGGACCCGCCGCTGTGACCGGTGACGAAAGCCGCATGATCCACTGCCCCGAATGCTTCGGGATGGGAAGGAGCGGCGAGTAGGACGACCCGGGAGCCAGAAGACCTGCCTGCGAACTGGACGCGAACCTTCTTCGGGACATGAGAAGGTGCGGCCGCGACGATCTGCCTGGCCACGGCGACGAAGTTCGCCCAAGGCCGCCGGCTCGGCGTAACCATACCCCGAATTTCTCTCGAAGAGGTTCGGGGTTTTTTGGTTCTGCCCGCCGGGCCGTTTCGGTCGCCCCGTCGGCTTGGGCGGGACTGGTGGGCGGCTTCGCCGCCATAATTGAAGGAGTGTTGCCGATGTTGCGTCGAGTATGTTGGTTGGCGTGCGTCGTTTGGATGGGGTCGTGGTCCGCGCCCGCGAGCGCCGCGGACGCGCCGGAGAAGCCCAAGCCGGCCCCGGGCGAAAACAGTGCGGATAAAGCAGCGACCACAGACGAAAAGGCCGCGTCGCCCAAGCCGGCAGGCGCCGGCGAGGAAGCGAAAAAGGCCGAGGCCCCGCCCTTTGACCTGGGTAAGATCGTCATCACCCCCGCGCTACGCAAGATGATGCTGAAAGACAGCCCGGGCACAGTGACGGTGATCGACGGCGAGGAGATTCAGGCGCAGGCCAATGCCATAGGCGACGTGGGCCCCTCGATGGATCGGCAGACGGGCGTGCGTGTACAACGCTACGGCGCCATGGGCGCGACCGCCAGTGTCCGGCTCCGCGGGACGATGTCGTCCCAAGCACTGGTGTTGGTCGACGGCCGGCCCGTGAACTCGCCTTCCCTCGCCGCGGCCGACTTGTCGTGGCTCACCGCGGACATGATCGAGCGTGTCGAGATCGTGCGCGGCCCCATGTCGCCGCTGTACGGCGGCAACGCGGTCGGCGGCGTGGTCAACATCATCACCCGGCGGCCGCCGAAAGAGTGGACGGGCAGTGTGTCCACCTCGTACGGCACCGACGCGACGAGCATCAACTCTTTCCTGTTCGGAGGCTCCGCCGGCCGGTTCGGGTTTATCGTCCAAGGCCACTACCGCAAGAACAACGGCACGCGTGGCGGCGAATTCAACAACGACGAATACTGGCAGAAAGAAATCCGCACCGCGCTCACGTTTGACGTGACGGACGATATCCTCCTGACCGTGGACCTGGGGGCCAACGAATCGTGGCTCGAAATGCCGGGCGCGCGCCCCGCGGAGCAGCACGACCGATGGGGCGATTCGAGCGGGCTCTGGGGCTACCCCGACCCGCGTATCTCCGACGACTGGGCGAGCACGGGCTTCGACCACCAGCGCTCCCAACGCTACTCCGGCTCCGTCAGCCTCGAGGCCGACAACTGGAAGGTCGCGGCCTGGCGCAACGAATGGACCGACAACGTGTGGATGCAATCGGTCGTCACGTATTATCCGCCGCCGACCTACTCGCCCACCCAAGGCGACCAGTACTATTCCAATCGTTTCCGCACGTACATGTACGGCCTTGATGGAAACTACACCTTGCCGGAAGTATGGCGCAACACCGTCACGGTCGGCGGTTCGTATCGACGCGAAAACTTCCGCGTCTTCTCCAAGCAGTATAACGCCCCCAACGCGTT
The DNA here is from genome assembly GCA_024278415.1 of Planctomycetota bacterium. The sequence goes on from JAJRTI010000527.1 coordinate 3,265, forward strand.
CTATACCGACCTCGTTCCCGACCAGGTCAACGCCGACTGGCAAGACACCCGGCGCACGTGGTCTTTCTTCGTACAGGATGAAATCGACCTCGACCCGCTCACCATCACACTGGGCGCGCGGCGCGACATGCCCAACGATTACGCCAGCAAATGGACGTATCGCGCGCTGGGAGTGTTGGACGTGACCGACACGACGCGGCTGCGCGCGGGGTACGGCCAGGCCTACCGGCCCCCCAGCCTCAACGACGTGGCATGGCCGCAAAGCGACTTCGCCCAAGGCAACTCCGACCTGGAGCCGGAGTGGTCGTGGTCGTGGGAGGCCGGCGTTGAGCAGGAGATCGGCAAGTTCGCCGTCACCCGCCTTACGTACTGGCAGCAAAAGGTCAACAAGATGATCATTTGGGCGCCCACCGGCTCGGCCGGGCCCTATGGCCCGCGGTGGCAGCCGGACAACGCCGACATGGTGCGCATCCACGGCATCGAATGGGCGAACCAAGTCAAGCTGATCGAGAACCTCACGGGAACCGTCGGCCTCACGTACTTCCTGAAGCGCAAACAGAAGATGCACGAACTCGTCAACGGCATGACCAACCAAATGGTCGAGCGCAACCGGCAGATGAGCAATACGCCGGTGTATACCCTGGACATGGGCCTGGATTGGGCCGATGTGTTTGGCGTGGAAGGGCTGCATGTCAACGCGGACGGCGTGTTCGTCGGCCGCCGCGAGCGCTACTTTGCGGACTACACGAACTACTCCAACATCACCTACCACCGCAAGACGCTCAGCCCCTATTTCTTGCTCAACCTCAAAGTGTCGCATGCCATTCAGACCGGCAAGGTCAAGTGGACGATCTTTGTGGTCGTGAACAATCTGACGGACAACAAGTATGCGACGCAGTTCGGAAGCAGCTATTATGACCGGAACTACCCGGCTCCCGGCCGCACGTTTCTCCTCGGCGTGTCGGGCGAGTACTAAACGCCTAGCCAAGTGTTTCTGCTCTGCCCGTCGGCCCAGGCCGGCTTGCTGACAACCTCAGCAAGCCGGCCTCTTTGCTCCCGGCCCGGCGATGGTTATGATGAACGAGCCGCGCGCGGCCTGGCCGCCCATGCGCGCGTATCCACGATCTCTCAAGGAGTCGGATCTCCATGTACGACATGATCGCCAAAGGCGGGGTATTGATGTGGCCCCTCCTGTTATGCTCGGTGCTCGCCATCGCCATCGTCATTGACCGATTCTTCGTCGTGCGCGCGGCCCGGCGCAACGTGGCCGCGGTATGCCGGCCGGCGACGGACGCAGTGTTCGATGGCGACCCGGCCGCCGGGCGCACGATCTGCGAGCGCACGCCCGGCCCCGCGGCCACGGTGCTGGCCGGCGTCATCGAGGCCCTGAGCGCCGGCCGCATCCATGCTGAGGGCGTCGCGTCCAGGCTGGGCACCGGGATGTTGCGAGACCTCGAACACCGCCTCCGCGCGCTGGGCACGATCGCCAACGTCACCCCTCTCATTGGATTGCTCGGCACCGTGACCGGCATGATCCGCGCGTTCATGAAAATCCAGGAGCTGAACGGACGTGTCAACGCGTCCGTGCTCGGCGGCGGCATCGGCGAGGCCCTCATCACCACCGCGGCAGGCCTCATCGTCGCCATCCCTTCGCTGGTCGCCTACTACTACTTCGAAGGACAGATCGACGACATCGCCGTGGAAACCCAGAGTGCCGCGGCTGAAATCATCGAGACCCTCCAGGCCGATCGGTCATGATCCAGTTCGAACGCCGCAAGCGCATCTACGAGCGCTTCAACATCGCGCCTCTCATCGACGTGGTGCTGTTGCTGCTTATCTTCTTCATGCTCTCCGCCCACTTCGTCACGCAGCCCGGGCTCAAGCTCTCCCTGCCCGAGTCCACCACCGCCCAGCCACAAGAAGAGCAGGACATCGTGGTCTACATGAGCCAGGACGGCCGCATTGTGCTCGATGGCCAAACCGTTGCCCTCGAACGCCTGGCCGACGTGTTGAAAGACCGTCTCGCCAAGAGCGACCGCAAGCGGGTCGTCGTCAAGCCCGACGCCCACGTCGCGGTCGGCGCGCTCGTGCGGGTCATGGACGCGGCTCGCTCGGCCAAGGCCGACGACGTGGTGCTCGCCACGCAAACGCCTCCGCCCGCCAAGCCATGACGCCTTACGCCCATCGCTCTCTCGCCGCGCCGCTCGCCCTCTCGCTCGCGTTGCACGTGGGCATCATCGTGGGGCCGTGGAAGTTCTGGCCGACTTGGCCCAAGCCGCGGCCGCCAGAAGAGCCGAAAGTCGTCTGGGTCGCTTTGCCCGCCGCGCTCCCCAAGCCCGCTCAGATCGTCGAAGAGAAAGAAAAGATCGCCGCAGAAAAGCCGGCCCCTGAGCCCAAGGAAACCGCGCCCGCCGACGAACGGGCGGAGGAAGTCCAGACCCACGCACCCCAGGAAGAGGACGCCGCGGAGAGCTTCCCGGAAGACGAACCCGATCTCGACGTCCCCGATGACGCGGCCGCGGAGCCCGAAGCCCAGCCGCGGCCGAACCCGGCTCCGCCGCCCAAGCCAGAACCCAAACCGCAGCCGCAACCCCAAGCGAAACCCGCCCCTGAGGCTCCGCCTGAGCCGAAGTTCGAACCCAACCCCGAACCCGCACCGGAGCCGCCGCCTCCGGCCGAACCGAAGCCCGTTCCCCCGCCCGCGGCCCAGCCGCCGGCCCCAACGCAGCCCGCGCCTGTCGCCAAGCCGACGCCACAGCCCAAGCCGCCCCAACCCCGGCCCGCCGCGCCCGCGCCGCAAGCCCGAGAAGCCGCAAAAGCCCGGCTGCTCTACCAGACCAACGTGAAGCGCCGCATCCAGCGCGCGCTGCGATACCCCCGCCGCGCCCGGCGCAAGAGACGACGCGGCCAGGCGCGCGTCATGCTCACGATTCGCCGCGGCGGCGCGTTGGCCCACGTTCTCGTGCAGCAGTCTTCCGGCTATCGCCCGTTCGACCAGGAGGCGATCAAGGCCGTGCGCCGCGCCGCACCCTTCGGCCCCGCGCCCAAGTCCCTCCCTGGCGACCCCATCCGCATGATCGTCACCATTCTTTTCGAACCTCCGCCGGGTGATTGAACTGAAGAGCGGATTCCAAGGCGAAGGCCTCGCCGCTGGCAATTTCGCGACCTTGACATGGACCCGCGCGATCCGTATACTCTTAAGGCTCAATACGTGCGCCCATAGCTCAATTGGATAGAGTGACGGTCTACGAAACCGTAGGTTGCAGGTTCGAGCCCTGCTGGGCGCGCCGGACGCCGCTCTTGCCCCTTTTCATCGGGCGAACCAGAGCTTGCAGGAACGCGACGACGATTACTACATGGGCCTCGCACTGCGCGAGGCCCAAGTGGCTTTTGCGCAAGGCGAAGTGCCGATTGGGGCCGTGGTCGTGCATGGGCAACGCGTAATCGCCCGTGCGCACAACCAGCGGGAGACGCTGCGAGACCCCACGGCACACGCCGAGATGATCGCGCTCACGCAAGCTGCGGAGTTCCTTGACAACTGGCGACTGCTGGAGACCACGCTCTACGTGACCCTCGAACCCTGCGCCATGTGCGCCGGGGCCATCGTGCTGGGACGCGTGCCGCGGTTGGTGTACGGCGCCACCGATCCCAAGGCTGGCGCATGCGGCACGCTTTACGATATCGTGCGCGATCCGCGGCTCAACCACGTGGTTGACGTGGAGCCGGGTGTACGCGGCGACGAGTGCTCCAGCCTGTTGCGAGAGTTTTTCCGTGCGCAGCGCGCGGCTGGCAAGAAGTAGCGCGCGGCGCGGATCGACGATACCCCGGAGAGTTGCCGGAGTGGTCGAACGGGGCGGTTTCGAAAACCGCTGTCTGCCTAGTGTGGACCGGAGGTTCGAATCCTCCACTCTCCGCCATTCACAACCAGAGCGCTGTCAGGCCGGCGGCGCTCTTTTTTGCTTTGCAACGCTCGCGGCACGGAGGCCACGAAGGCACGAAGATCCACAAAGAGGGATAGAGCCTCTGATAGCCGAATCTCCTTCGTGTGCCTTCGTGTCTTGGTGCCTTCGTGGCGTCCGTTTCGCGACTTGCCCCCGGAGAGGTGTCCGAGTGGCCGAAGGAGCACGCTTGGAAAGCGTGTACTGGGGAAACTCAGTCGCGGGTTCGAATCCCGCCCTCTCCGCCCTATTGCGCGAGCCCCCGCGGGCCGTGCATCGATCTTTCACAACGCATGGACCTGGGGACGCGGCGCCAATTGCGCATGTGTCCCTGAGTCGCAGGACCTTAGTCGAGGCGCATGCGAGAGGCGCATGGGCGGATAAGGGATGATGGATTAGGGATAACGGCAGGCCGCCGCCCCTAATCTCTGATCCCTGATCCCTCATCCGGCGCTTGCCTGCGCCTGCCAGCGCAAACCGAGGGCAAATCCCTCGCGCGTGGGCGAGGCTTATCTGCGACACAACGCGAGTATTTCCGCGCTAGACGGGGCGTTGGCGGTGCCCTGTACCTGAAATCCGCCTTATGCAGGGTCGAATTCCCCTCCGAGGTGTCCTCGGCGGCTCGGCCTGAGTGCGCAAGTGGCGTTGAGAACTGGGTCCCCTGCAATAGGACGGCGTGAACCTGGTCAGATGGGAAACCAAGCAGCCATAAGCGTCAGTCTCTATGTGCCGGGGGGCAACCTGGTTGGAGCCAACTACGCATGACACCGAGTGGCCGTGATATCGACGAGGGGTGCGCGGTTTTTTTCTGTACACAGTGAGCCAAGGGGGGCCGTGGAGGAAAGCAGGCCGCCGCGGCCCGCGGTGTGGCCATTCGCCGGCCGGCAGATTTCGATACGGCGTTTCGCTCCGCTCAGTCCGCTGTACGGCGGACGGCGCTTCCTGCCGAGCGTGATACGACCCGGAGTCGCCGCGGCGTTGAAAAGCGTCGGACCGGGGCGTAGAATGAGACCGCTTCAGCCGGCTACGGCGCTGGCAATTGCCCATTCATCGATCCCTGACGCGCCCATGTCCTACGTTGTCCTCGCACGCAAGTATCGGCCCAGCACTTTCGAAGAGGTGATCGGGCAGGGGGCCATCGCGCGTACGCTCCAGAATGCCATCCGCACCGACCGCGTGGCCCATGCGTATCTTTTCTCCGGGCCCAGGGGCGTGGGCAAGACCTCCATGGCGCGTATCCTCGCCAAGGCGCTGAACTGCGTCGAGGGCCCCACCGACTCGCCGTGCAACAAGTGCGAGATTTGCCTGGCCGTCTCCGAGGGCAATGACATCGACGTGATCGAGGTCGATGGCGCGTCGAACCGCGGGGTAGACAGTATCCGCGAGCTGCGGCAGAACGTGAAGTACGCGGCCAACCGCTCGCGGTTCAAGATCTACATCATCGACGAAGTGCACATGCTCACGACGGAAGCGTTCAACGCGCTCCTCAAGACCCTCGAAGAGCCGCCGGAGCACGTGAAGTTTATCTTCGCCACGACCGAGCCGCGCAAGGTGCTGGAGACGATCCAGTCCCGGTGCCAGCGCTTCGACTTCAAGCGCGTCACCACGCAGGACATCGTCTCGCGGCTCACGCAGGTCTGTGGTTCCGAGGGCGTCGAGGTCGAGCCCAACGTGCTCGAAACCATTGCGCGCAGCGTGCGGGGCGGCATGCGCGACTCCCAGTCGATCCTCGACCAACTCGTGGCGTTCAGCGAGGGGACCATCAAGCTCGACGACGTGCACGCCGTGCTGGGCCTTGTGCCAGAGACCGAGATTGCGCGCCTCATCGACGCGTTTGTCGGCGCCAACGTGGTGGACGCCATCCAACTCGTGGACGAATTGTTCGGCCAAGGCCACGACGTGGGCGACTTCCTCGACCAGGTCATTGCGTACCTGCGCGATCTCATGGTCGCCGCGTCGTGCGGCGTGGACAACGAACTCATCGACCGCAGTGCGGAGTCCAAGGCGCGCATTGCCGAGCAGGCTGGCAAGCTCAGCCTTGACACGTGGATGTACATGCTCCAGGTCTTCTCCGAGGTGAAGCGCCGCGCGCGGGAAAACGTGCAGAGCCGCGTGCTGCTGGAGATGGCCGTCATGAAACTTGCGCGGCTGGAGGATCTCAAGCCGCTCAGCGAGATTCTGGATCGCATCAAGATGCTCGAAAGCCGGGCCCCTGCGCCCCACGTCGCGGCGCCGGCGCGTCGTAGCCCGTCGCCGCCTGCGGCGCCCCCGCCTCAGCCCGCGCCGCCGCGGAGCCGCCCGCGTACGCCACCTGAGCCTGCCCCGCGCCGCAAAGCCGCGCCGCCCTCAGAGCCCCCCGCGCCTCAGGCCCCGCCCAAGCCCGCGGCCGCCCCAGCCCCATCCAAGCCTCCGGCCCAAGCGGCCGCGGAGCTGCGCCAGGTCTGGCCGCAGGTCATCGCTTATGTCAAAACGCAATCTCGGCCGGTGGGCACGATCCTGGAGGCGGCCTGCCGGCTCGGGGCCGTGGACGCCAAGGGCGTCACCATCTATGTGGCCAAGAAAGGCCACGTGGCGTATCTGAACTCCGGATCCTCGCAGAAGCTGCTCGAAGCCGCGATCGAGACGGTGGCCGGCTTTAGGCCCAGCCTGTCCATCGAGGTCGATCCCGAGCCGGACACGGCCCGGCCGGCAGATGACAAGCCCAAGCCAACGCGTGAGGCCCCTGCCAAACCGGCAGGGCGCATGTTGGACACAGACGATCCAATCGTCCAAGACGCGCTCAAGCGCTTCAAGGGCCGGATCGATAGTTTGGACAAGGGTTGATCGACTCATGGCGCGCAAGCGCCGCTCAGTAGATATCGAACACAACGGAGACACGACGATGTTCAAAGGCCTCGGCAACATGGCCCAGATGCTCAAGGACGCCCAGAAGCACGCGTCTACGATGCAGAAGAAGCTCGACGAGATTGAGAAGGAAATGAAGGAGCGCGTCGTGGACGGCACCGCTGGCGGCGGGATGGTTACGGCCTATGCCAACGGCAACCAGGAGCTGCTCTCGATCAAGATCGATCCCGAAGTGGTCGACAAGGACGACGTAAGCATGCTCCAGGATCTGGTGGTCTCCGCGGTGTCACAAGCCATGCAGAAGTCCAAGGACATGCGCGAAGAAGCGTCGAAGAAGGCTATGGGCTCGATGGGCCTGCCGAACCTGCCCGGGCTCGGCGGCCTCATGTGATGTGGTTCGTTGAGGAGCGAGAACCTCGCCCTCACCAAGGAGCAGCGATTTGGCTGGCTATCCGCAATCGATGGTGAAGCTCATCGACGAGTTTGCGAAGCTTCCCGGCGTTGGCCAGAAGTCGGCGGAGCGGCTTGCATACCACGTGCTGCGCGCGTCGAAGGAAGAGGCCATGGCCTTGGCCATCGCTATCCGAGACCTCAAGCGCAATGTGACTCCCTGCTCCGTATGCTTCAACATCGCGGAGGCCGACCCGTGCGAGATCTGCTCCGACCTGCGCCGCGACCACGGCGTGATCTGCGTGGTCGAGCAGCCCAAAGACGTGATTGCGCTGGAGAAGTCTGGCGCGTACAGCGGCACGTACCACGTGCTCATGGGCAGCATCGCCCCGCTTGATGGCCACGAGCCCGAGGCGCTCACCATCCCGCCGTTGGTCGAGCGCGTCAAGCGTGGCGGCGTGCGGGAGGTCGTGCTGGCCACGAACCCCACGCACGAAGGCGAGGAGACCGCGCTCTACGTGGCCCAGGCGCTGGCGCCCACCGGCGTGGCCGTGACGCGTATCGCCCGCGGCGTGCCCTCGGGCAGCTATCTCGAATACGCCAGCGCCGCGATCCTCGCCGACGCCATGACCGGCCGGCAGCAGATTCAGCATGAGTAGTTACTGACCGACACCCACCGCAGGAGGCCTGCCCGCCATGGAAATGCGAATGGCATTGCAGCCGCGGCTCGAGCAACGCATGAAGCTCGCGCCCCAGATTATCCAGTCCATTGAGATCCTCCAACTGCCCACGCTGGAGCTGATGGAGCGCGTGGAGATGGAGCTGGAAGAGAACCCCGTGCTCGAGATCCGCGAGGTGCAGCCCGACCCCGACGCACGCAAGGAGGCCATCGACTCCATCGAGAGTTCCAGGCAAGACAGCGACCAGTACGAACGCTTCAGCGACATGGCCGACGACTGGCGGGACTACTTTACCCGGTCCACCTCGCCCCGTGCGGCTGGGGGCGACGACGAAGGGCTCGACATCATCCAGACGGCCGCGGCCCGGCCCCGAACCATCCACGACCACCTCATCGAGCAGCTTCAACTCACCGAGATCGACGACGAGCTGCGCGACATGGCCGAGGCCATTATCTACAACCTCGACGCGGATGGCTATCTGCGCGTGCCGCTGGAGGAGATCATAGACGGGCTCGATGAGCCGGTGTCCATGGCTGTGGCCGAGGACGCGCTGGCGGTGATTCACAGCTTCGAGCCGCCGGGGTTGGGCGCCCGGGATCTGAAGGAGTGTCTGCTGCTCCAACTGGACTACACCGACCCCCATACGCCCTTCCTCGCGGAACTCATCACAAACCACCTGAAGGACATCGAGGGCAACCGGCTGCCGGCCATTGCTAAAGCCACAGGCAAGACCATTGACGAGGTGAAGGAAGGCATCGAACGTCTCCGCACGCTCAACCCAGAGCCGGGGACCGTGTTCGATGACGCACCTGCGCCGTACATCGTGCCGGATGTGCGCGTGGAACTCGTCGATGGGCGCTATCAGGTCGTGATGGAGGATGGGCGCATCCCGCCGCTTCAGATCAGCCAGACCTATCGGTCGATGATGAGCGATCAGAAGCCAGGCTCAGAGACGAAAGAGTTCCTCAAGAAGCGCTTCGACTCGGCCCGATGGCTGATCGACGCGATCGAGCAACGGCGCAACACGCTCCACCGCGTCGCCTGCAAGATCGTGGAGTTCCAGCAGGAGTTTTTTGACAAGGGCCCCTCCGCACTGAAGCCGCTCAAGATGCAAGAGGTCGCAGAGGAGCTGGGCATCCACGTGTCCACGGTCAGCCGCGCCATCTCCCACAAGTACATGCTCAGCCCCCAGGGGGTCAGCGACCTGAGGTCGTTTTTCTCTGGCGGCACGGTGAGCGCGGACGGCAGCATGGAGTCGTGGGAGGCCGTGCGGCAGAGGCTGCTGGATATCGTGGCGAACGAGGACAAGAAGAAGCCGCTAAGCGACGAGGATATCTCCGACAAGCTCCAGGCCCAGGGCTACGACATCGCTAGGCGCACGGTCACGAAGTACCGCAAGGCCCTGGACATCCCGTCGTCCCGGCAACGCAAGGAATATTGAGCCCGTCCAGCAGGCCGCCGGTGTTCACTCACACGACAACCGTATTCATGTGCTCAGGGGCATCGGGGGGGCTGTATGGCCGGCCTACCCGATCTGCACCGCGCCTGCGGATGCCGCGGACGCGTAGATGCCGTCCATGATTTGGGCGATGATGAGCGCGCGGTCGAAGCCGGTGGCCGGAGGCCGGCCCTCGCGGATCGCGAGCGCAAAGTCTTCGATCACCAGGGGGTTGCCGCTCGGCGACGGATCCTTGCCCTCGTAGATGACCTTCGATTCCACGCCCTTTTCGTACGTCGTATCGTCGTGCACGATCTGGCGGTCGTCGCTCCCTGTCAGCCCCAGCGTGAGCGATCCCTTCGTGCCGACAATCTGCCACTGCGCCTGCGCGTGCGCGGGCATGAACTCCCCCCGCTCGACCGTGAGCACGCTCCCGTCCTCGCCGCGCACGAACGCGGTGAAGTAAGAATCCGCGTCGGCCTCTGGCGACACGCGGTCGCGGAACTGCGGCACGATGGGCCACCACTGCGCGAGCACGACCTTGGGCCTGAATGTCCAGCCCGCGACGCCGAGCACGTAGTCGAGGTCGTAGCAGCTCCAGTTGGTAAGGATGCCGCCGCCGTTCATGGAGAACACCTCACGCCAGGGTGGCGGATCTTTCTCCGGCGGTGCGCCGGCCGGCAGATGGACGCGGACATGGATCGTGCGCAGGTCGCCCAGCGCGCCGCTGGCCACGAGTTTGGTCGCCTTTTCAGCCGACTCGCACATGCGGTTGCGCGCGGAGAAGCAAGCGCCGACCAAGTCGCCCTTGCGCGCGGTCATGGTCTTCACCTCAGTCGCGTTCATCGCAACCGGCTTCTCGATGAGCACGTGTTTGCCGCGTGCGAACGCGCGGAGCGCCATCGCGGTCCGGCCCATGGCCGGGAACGCGATGATGACGGCCTCGACGTCAGGATCCTGGTCGAGCAGGTCGCGGCCTTCCTCGTAGATGCGCGGCACGCCTTGCTCTTTGGCCCATTCGCGGCGCTCCACGCGCAGATCGGCCGCGGCGACGACGTCGACGAGGTCGCTGGCCATCGCATCCTTGAGGTCGCGGCTGCCGATGACTCCGCAGCCGATCACGCCGAGCTTAAGTCTGTCCATGAGGGCTCTCTGTGGCTGAGGGGGAGGTGTTGTCGGACGCGTGCATACCCGAGGCCCTGTCAGTGCGCCCTTGCAGGCGCGCCTGGCAGCACGCCGGCAATCACGCCGGCGATGTCTCGGTATGGGAAGCCGAGCTTGAGCCGCATGAGTTCGGCAAGAGAAACGCCTTCCCGAACGGCCTCGGCTTTGAGCGCAGCATGTAGGCTCTTGGGGATCTGCACCGTGAGGCGGCCTGATAGTTTGAGCGCCGTCGCGGCAATGTCGGCTTCGAACTGAGCCGCTTCACGTGCTTGGATCTCTGTCAAGCGTGCTTGAGCTTGCCGGAAAATCGGACGCTTGACAAGTGCTTCGCGTTGCTTGCGAGTCTTGCCAGCCTGGGCGAATACGCCGCGGGTCCCAAAAAGCTCCTCGCTCAACTTCACGGCGGACGTGTCCTTGCGCAACAGGGATGCGACCTTCCGTTCGAGTGTTTTGGTGTCCATCTTTCTGCGGCCTGCCATCGTATTGACCTCTTGATTAGCGAATGAACCGGATGTCGATCTCTCGATGTACCTCCAGGTAAATGGCTTCCTGCTCCGTCTTCGAGCGAAAATCCTGGAGGATACTCTCGAGCAAGGCCAAACGCGACTCGTCAAGGAGAACGAAGAAAGAAGCAGATGTGTCTACACACATGCTCATGTCGCTTATGGTGAATGCGCCCTGCACGTAGCCCTGGAACGTCCAGCCTCCGAACTCGATAAACAGCGCGTCTCGCACGGCCTCGATCTCCGTGGAGAGATCACGACCGTTGTTCTCGCGCAGGGGGAGCAGGAAGTGGGCTTTGACCTCTGGCATGATGCTTCTTCCTCGCTTTGGATACCACCAAATATACCACCAAATATGCGCACAGACAAATGTCCATTCCTACGGGAACAGCAGTTCGACTGCCGCGTCACGAATCGCCTCGCCACCTCCTGTTGCGAGCGGAGACCAGCGGCCCCTGCTCGGCTCGTACCCGCCAATCTCGTGCGCGGCGCGGGGATAGAGGTAGCCCAGGTAGCCGTTCGTGTACGCCGCGACCATGACCGGCGCGCCGCTCCCGGCCTCCTTGATGTCTCGGCCTAGGCAGCAGAACAACTCGCCAGGGACGCCGGCGATTCGCAGTGGGCCAATGGAGAGCACCTGGACCTCCGCCTCGATCTGTGCAGGGCGTTGGGCGAGGGCGGCCTCCTCCTTGAGCAAACGAGGCACCGGCGGGCCACCCGCCATCGCGTCCCGCTCCATGCGGCGCAGTTCGGCGAGGAGTTCCCCCGGCGGCCGCGTCGCTTTGCGCGGCAGCAACAGCTTCTGCGTGCGGCCGCCCATCGGGCTAGGCTGGATGATGTCGCCGTTTGCACGGACCAGTTCGAGTGCTGCGTCCGCGATGCGGCCACCGGCCTGTTGGCCGCCGGCCAGTGTCCGGTCGCACTGCGGGTTGATGTCGCCCGTGGCGCCTTGGAGGAAGAGGCACGTCGCGTCGCCGCCGAGCATGGACTCAAGCGCGGCCATCGCGTGGCCCGGGATGTCTGCGGACAGGTAGGGCCGCGTTTGCACGGACACCGCGTGCACCGCGTAGTTCACAACCGCGCCCAGCACGCGGCCGTCGTGGTCCAGCGCCCACAGCGCGCGTAGCTCCCTATCCACGTCCGTCGCGCGTGCGCGGTCGGCCTCGGACAGCTCGCCGCCGTCGCGTAGGTAACGCTCCACGACCGGCGCGCGACGGTTCAGGGTGACGCCATCGAGGGGCGCAGCCGCGGTGTGCAGCGTTGCTGGCCGGGCATTGCCCTTTGCCTCTGCCACGGCGCGGGCGATGTTGCCGGCAAGGCTGTCGAGCCATTCGCGGTCGATCTCGAAGCCCGAGAGCGCAATCGTCTCCGGCGTCGCGTGCGCGTGTGTGCACGCGACCATGACGCGCGCGGGGGCCAGGCCGAACTCCCGTTCGATGCGCTGCCGCGCGCAGTCGCCGAAGCCGACCGCGTCGCCGATCATGTCCACGGACACAACGGCGACGGCCCCTGCGGCGCTTTCGGCCCACATGGCCCGCGCGGCGAGCGGATCGTGCGCGTAGTCCCAGCGCTTGGCGCGTTCCCAGACGAAGCCCAGCAGGGGAGTCGTATCGCGTTTGCTGAGGGGGGGCGTCACGTCTCGTCGAGCGAAGCCGACCCGGATCGTGGTATTCGTATTCATGGCGCCGACCATCTTACAATGGGTTGGAGTTTTGACAACCGCCGCGGCGGCATGCTACCATTCTGCGCGCAATGGGGTTCTTCGGGGTGGAGGTCCGACGGCGTTTTCGATTCCAGAGGTTTCTGCGAGTGCATCCGCCATGCTGGCCATCGCCAAGCTTTCGTCGTCGATCCGCATCATGCGTCCGCGGCAATGGCTCAAAAACGCGCTGGTGTTCGCTCCTCTGGTATTTGCGCAGAAACTTGGCGACACGATGGCGCTGGCGCAGGCGGTCGGGGTGTTTTCGGCCTTTTGCGCGTTGTCGAGCGCGGTTTACATCTTCAACGACTTGGCCGACATCGAGCGGGATCGCAGCCATCCGCTCAAGCGCAACCGGCCGCTGCCGTCAGGGGAGATGAGCAAGCCTGCGGCATGGGCGCTGGGGCTGGTGCTTGCGGCGCTTGGGCTTGGCGGGGCGTGGTGGCTGTCCATTGAGACGTTGCGCGTGGCCGCGTCGTACGTCGTGCTCGTGCTGGCGTATTCGATGTTCTTCAAGCGGATCGTCGTGCTCGACGTGATGGTGTTGGCCGTGGGGTTCGTCTTGCGCGCCATCGCGGGCGCGGTCGCCATCAACGTGGAGGTGTCGCCTTGGCTCGCGGTGTGCACGCTGCTGCTCGCCATGTTCATTGCGTTGGGCAAGCGCCGTCACGAGTTGGTGTTGCTTGCAGACCACGCGTCGGAGCACCGTCCTGCGCTCGGCGAGTACACGCCTGAACTGCTCGACCAGATGATCGCCATCATCTCCGCGGCCACGATCATGGCGTACTCGCTTTATACCATGAGCAAGGGGCTGAAGGCCGCGCTCTCCCCCGATCCCAACGCGTTCTGGGGCCCTATTCGCCGGCAGCACCTCATGGCGGTCACGATCCCCTTCGTGCTCTACGGCCTCTTCCGCTACCTTTACCTCATCCACCGCAAGGATCTTGGGGGCGCGCCGGAGAGGGTGCTGTTCCTCGACGTGCCGCTGCTCATCTCCGTGCTGCTGTGGATCCTCTCGGCCGCGTGGGCGCTCTACACGGGCGGCGCCATCGATGCGATGGCCCCGGTACAGTAGATGAGGGATTAGGGATGAGGGATGAGTGCTCGTAATCCCCAATCTCTAATCCACAAGGCGGGCTTCGCCCGCAACCCAAGGCTTCTGGCTGTCATGGATCAGAGGCAAGACGTGGCGTGTGGAGGGCAGGTTCGCTGTTCCGTATTGCGTATTGCGTATTGCGTATTGCGTATTGCGTATTCGGATCGCGATTCGAGATACGCAATACGCAATACGCAATACGCAATACCCTGCCAAGAGTGCGCGCACACCACGCAACATCTTGTTTTCCATACCAGTTCCGGATGGCTAAGGCACTAATCCTCACCGCCACTGGGTGCACGCGATCTGCTTGCCGGCGAATAGGTTGCCGAAGCACTTCGCGTTGCACTCGACGCACTCCACGATATCGTCGAGCCGGCCCTCCTGCACCTTGATGGGCCACTCCGCGTCTGCGATCAGGCCGCGGCAGATGCCCACGAGTTGCACTTTCCCGCGCTCCAACACGGCGACGGCCTTTTCGGGGTCGTTCATGCCGCCTACGGCCATGATGGGACACTGGACCGCGTCGCGGAACGCCTCCGCCAGCCCGGCATGCGGGCCTACGGGCTCCTTGACTGAGCGCGGGGTGACCCCGCGCGTGCTCGGCGACACGTCGAGCACGTCCAGCCCCGCGGCTTCG
>JAJRTI010000025.1 GCA_024278415.1 Planctomycetota bacterium
CAATCCCAGGACTTGCACAGCCTGCCGCTTGCCATAGGGCAAGTAGACGGTCGCAACCGCCGCGCCGAGCCAGCCGCGCTCGACGCGCCCGGTGGCCACGATCTGATCGATGGGCTTCTGAAGTGCGGTCATGGGCACGGCGAAGCTGATGCCCGTATGAGAGCGCTCCGAGCCGCCGTAGCTCGACGAGGCCAGACCCACCAACTCGCCGCGCAGGTTCACGATTGCGCAACCGGAATCGCCCGGGTTCACGGGCGTAGTCATCTGGATCATGCCCACCGGCGGCCGGCCTTGCACGCGCACGCCTTCGCGCAGGCCGCTCACCACGCCCCATGATATGCTGTGGCGCAGGCCGAACGCGTTGCCGACCATCACCACCCACGAGCCCGGCCGCGGCATGGCCGTCGCGATGGTCGCCGGCTTGAGGTCGGTCCGGTTGGACTTCAGCAGGCCGAGCCCGTAAACGGGGTCGTACCCCACGACCGTCGCCTTCTCCTCCCTGCCGTCGGCATACGTCACCATTGCCGTCTCACATTGGCCCAGTAGGTTGCTGAGCGAGGCGATGTGGCCGGGCCGCACGACGACGCCCGAGAGCATCGCCTGCTCCATTTCGCCCGACCCCGGCACGCGATACGGAGCGGCCACGGTGACAACCGATGGCTTGATCGCGTCCACCGACCGCACGAAGCCCTCCTCGATCGCGGCGAGGCCAGGCGCCGCGTGCGCCTCCGCGATCACGGCCAGCAGGGCAATGGGCATAAGGGATCTGAGGGTTTTCATCTCGCGCTACCTGTTGCCGACAAGTTCCACGTTGTCCATGTAATACCCGCGCCGCGATCCCGTGACCACGACCGGCGCCACGGGCTGGAACCGGCGCCGCGGCTGCGCTTCGCCAACAGTCACGCCGGGGCCGAGCAGGTCTTCAATCGTGAGCAGTTTCTCACCCTCTCGCTTAGCGAGGACTTCGGGCTTCTTGGCGAGGCTATCGGTCTTTTCGGCCTGCTTCTCGTCTTGCTGAGGCGTCTTGCGCGGCTGGACTTCGGCGACCTTCGGCTGGGCAGGGGCCGGGCGCAGGCTGAGGCCGACGACCACGCCAATGCCGAGCGTGAGCAGGAAGATGGCTGCGGCCTTGAGGATGCGCCGCGTGCCAACGCTCGACGCCAGCGAGATGACGTTGCGGGGCGGCCGCTCGTCGTCCAGGTGGCCTTCGATCGCCCGCCAACACTCGCGCCAGTCGCCCGACGGCGGCTCCTGCCGGCCGGCCTCTCGTAGCGCCTGCACGGCCGCGTCGTAGCCATTGGCCACGCGGCGGCAGGCGGGGCAGGCCTGAAGGTGCTTGGCCACCTGTGCGGCCTCGTCCTCAGGCAAGTCGCCGCCCGCGTAGAGGGGCAATCGTTTTTCGACTTGCGCGCACTTCATGGTCACTGCGTCCTTTCCCATTTGCGCTTAAACATCTTGCGTGCCTGGTGCAGCCGCCAGCGCACGGTTGCGCGCGGGCTGCCGACCATCGCCGCAATCTCATCCATGTCCTGGCCGTCCATGTCCCGAAGCACCAGTACGGTGCGGTACTTGGGCGGGATCGTGTCCACGATCTCGCGCACGCGCTCCGCGCGCTCTTGCGTCACCGGCCCTTCTGCCGGATCGGCCGCATCGCCCGCCAGCTCCAGGCCCGCGTCCAGCGAAGCGGTCTTGGAGCGGTACCGCGACCGAATCTCGTCGGTGATGCGGTTCATGGCGATGCGACGGATCCATGGCTTGAAGCTCAGGCTGAGGTCGAAGCGGTCAATCGCGCCGAAGGCTCGCATAAACGTGTCTTGCGCAACGTCCCGGGAGTCTTCGGCATTGGACAGGAATCGGTACGCGAGCCGATACACGCCGTCGTAGTAGCGCCGCACGAGTTCCTGGCAGGCGGCCGCGTCACGACGCTGCGCGCGGCGCACGAGGCCGTGCTCGTCAAGTTGTGGCGTCTCGCGCTCGGGCGGTGTCGCTCCAAGGGAAGACGGCGCGGGTTGTTCAGTCATGAGGTGGCTTGGGCCCGGGCCACACGGCCCGATCGCGGAAGGGACAAGGCTTGTGTCTCGCTCTTCCAGAGTATTATACGGCAGTGGCGTTTGGGTGTTTGACATTTTAGCACGGAGTCGGGCCCTGAATCTCGCCTCAAGGCGTACGAGGGCAAGAGCATGGGGTGCAGAAAGAGGATGGCTTGAGCCGAGGTGTTCTGGTGTTGTGTCTCGGCTCACCGTCCGACCTTTCTGCCCAAGTCTCATGTCTCCCGGCGGTGGCGCGACCGCCCCGCTTGACGCTGAAGGCACAACGCCACTACAATCGGCGCTTGCCAATCGGCAACATTTCGGCGACGGCTTGTGCACGAACAGCGGCTCACCCGGCTCCTCCTAGCCCGCCTTTGCACTCGGCTGAAATGTTGCGCCGTTCGCAGGCGGGACATGGTTCCGCCATGCCCGCCATCGAGGGGCCGTTCACAGGAGCCAACACCATGTCCGAGAACCGTCGAGTCCTGTCTGTGGGCGCCCACCCCGACGACACCGAGTTCGCCTGCGCGGGCACCCTCTCTCGTCTGAAGCAGGCCGGCTGTGAAATCTTCATCGCCACGGTCGCAAACGGCGACTGCGGCTCCATGGTGCACTCGGCCCGCGAGATCGCGCGCATCCGCCGGGCAGAGGCGACTGCGGCCGCGGCGCTGCTCGACGCCGAGTACCTCTGCCTCGACGAGAGCGACCTGAGCATCGATTACGACACGGCCACACGCCGGAAGGTCGTGGGGCTCATTCGCACCGTCGACCCCGCGGTCGTGTTCACGCATTATCTGGTGGACTACATGGCCGACCACGAGATCGCGGGCCGGCTCGTGCGGGACGCGTGCTTTGCCGCGGCCGGGCCAAACTTCGCGTCGTCCGGCAACGAAGCGCCCACGCACGGCATTCCGCACCTCTACTACTTCACCCCGGCCGGCGGCACCGACAACGTCGGCAACCCCATCGAGCCGCACTTCGTCATCGACGTGAGCGACGAGGTGGAGCTGAAGAAGCAGATGCTCGCCTGCCACGCGAGCCAGCGCGACTGGCTCATGAAACATCACGGCATGGACGAGTACATCGAGGCGATGCTCCGGCGCGGCGAGGCCGCGGGCCAGCGCATCGGCGTCGCGCATGGCGAGGGCTTCCTCCAGCACGTCGGCTCGCCCTACCCAACCGACAACATCATCGCCGAGTGGCTCGCGTGACCGCCGCGCCGTGATCGCAGACCGCTTCCGGCGATAGCCAAGCATGCCCACCTCCCGCCAACCTTGCGCCGTGCTCCTGCTCGTGCTCTTCGCGCTGGCGGTGTCGCTCAACTCCACGCGCAATGGGTTTGTGTGGGACGACGCGGTGCTCGTGCAGGAGAAGCGGGGCGCGCCGACAAGCACGGCCGCGGGGGTGCTTCTCGGCTATTGGTCGCAGCACGCGGGAGCGTCCACGCCGGGCTACTACCCGGCGCGCGAGCTGAGCCTCGCGCTCGACCGCAAGCTGTGGGGCGCGCAGCCCTGGGGCTTCCACCTGACCAACGTGGCGCTGCACGTGGCCGCGGCCGTGCTGGTCTTTGCGGCCGCGCGGCGCATCACCGGCAAGCAAGGGCTCGCGCTCATCGCGGCCCTAATCTGGTGCGTACATCCGGCCACGGTGGAGTGCGTGAGTTGGATCAAGAACCGCAGCATCCTGCTCTGTGCCACGGCGAGCTTTGCGGCACTTGCCTTGTTCACCGCCGGCCGCGGGCCGCGGACGCGCGTCGCGGCCGCCATCGCCGCGGCCGTACTGCTTGGCGTGGGGCTGCTCTGCAAAGAGATGGCCGCGGTCGTGCCGCTCATCGCCGCCGCGGTGGTTGTGATGGCGCCGCGGCTTGGGCTGCGGCAGCAACGCTGGCCGCTCGCCGCGCTGTGGGCAGTGCTGGTGCTCTACCTCGGGCTCAAGGCCGCCGCGTTCACCCAGACCCGCGAGCTGGCCAAGCCCTTGCGCCGCGAGGAGAAGCCGGGCCTCGTGTCGCGCGTGGCCCAAACCTACGCCGCGTATGCCGCCATCGCCGCGGCCCCTATCACGCTCTGCCCGGACCGCCGGCTCAACAGCCCGACCCATCCCGGCATCGCCGGCCTGTTCGCGGCGTGCATGGCCTTGGCGTATCTCGCGGGCGCGCGGCGGTGGCTTATGGCGCTCGGGCTGCTGTGGTTCATGGTCGGCCTCGGGCCGGCATCTAACCTCATCTATCTCGGCGACCGCCCCCTCGCGGAGCAGCGCATGTATCTCGCGTTGCCCGGCTTGGCGCTCATGTTCGCGGCGATCCGCTGGCGCCGGCGGCGCTGGCTCCTCGCCGCCTGTGTGCTCGCGCTGTGCGCGCTGTCCATGCAACGCCACGCCGCGTGGGCCGGCAACTACGCGCTGTGGACCCGGACCGTGCCCCAGATCCCCGGCCAGGCGCGGCCGTGGCTCAACATGGGCAACCACTACCTCGCCACGCTCCGCCCCCGCGCATCCGAGCACTGCGAGCGCCAGGCCGCCAAACGCGACCCGACCTGGTACGCGCCCTGGTTGCAGATCGGCCGCGCGCGGTACGACCTCGGCCAGACGGAGCAGGCGGCGCAGGCATACGTGAAGGCGCTGTCGCTCGCCGAGCGCCCGGAGCTGCACTATGAACTGGCCGATTGCTACGCCAAACTGGGGCGGCTCGACGACGCGCTGAACCAGTGCGCCGCGGCGCTGGCCCTCGACGGGACGTTCGCCGCCGCGTACGTGCGCATGGCGTTGATCCTCATGGACCGGGGCGACGCCGCCAAGGCCGAAGAAGTCTTGCGCACGGCTCTGCGCCGCAAGCCCGACGCGGAGTGGCCGCGGTTCGAGCTTGGCAATGTGCTCTTCTCGCAGGGCCGGCACGACGAAGCGCTTGCCCAGTACGACGCGATCCTGCGCAGCGGCCATCCCTTCGCGAAGCTGCACGTGAACCGCGGCAAATTGCTCATGCGCATGAAGCGCCCGGCCGATGCGGAAGCCGCATTCCGAGCCGCGTTGGACCAGGACGCGTCGCAGTGGGAGGCATGGAGCGGGCTCGGCACAGTTGCGGAGATGGCCGGCCAACTTCCGGCGGCGGCCAATTACTACCGCCGCGCGCTCGCGCTCAACCCCAATGCGAGCATCGCCCGACGGCGGCTCTCGGCTCTCCAGCGCCGTGCGCCGAAGCAATGAGATGGCCCAACAAGCCCCCCTACTCGAAGTCGCCGACTTGCACAAAGCCTTTGGGCCGGTGCGCGCGGTCGATGGCGTCTCGCTCCAGGTCCGCCGCGGCCGCACGCTGGGGCTCGTGGGCGAAAGCGGGTGCGGCAAGACGACCGTGGGCCGGTGCATCTTGCGGCTCATCGAGCCAGACGCGGGCCAAGTCCTTGTGGGCGGCGACGACCTGCTCACGCTGACGCGTGCACAACTGCGCGAACGCCGGCGCCGGCTCCAGATTGTATTCCAGGACCCGTACGGATCGCTGGACCCGCGCATGAGCGCCGGCGCGATTGTGGAGGAGCCCCTGTGCATCCACCGCATGGGCTCGCGCACCGAGCGCCGGGACGCGGTCGCGCATCTGTTCGAGCGCGTCGGCCTGTCCCCAGAGCTGGCGGGGCGTTACCCGCACCAGTTCAGCGGCGGGCAGCGCCAACGCATCAGCATCGCCCGCGCGCTCGCGCTGCGGCCCGAGTTTATCGTGTGCGACGAGCCCGTGTCCGCGCTCGACGTGTCCGTGCAGGCGCAGATCGTGAACTTGCTTCAGGATCTTCAGCAGAGCGACGGCCTCTCGTACCTCTTTATCTCGCACGATCTATCCGTGGTGGGCCACCTGAGCCACGACGTGGCGGTCATGTACCTCGGCCGGCTGGTGGAGACTGGGGCGATGGCGGACGTGTTCGAGCGCGCGGCACACCCGTACACTTGTGCGCTCCTTGCGGCGTCCCCGGTGCCTGATCCTGAGCGCAGGCGCAAGCGAATCGTGCTGGCCGGGGACGTGCCCGATCCCGCGCATCCCCCCACTGGATGCCCCTTCCACCCGCGGTGCCCCGTCGCGGCGGAGCGTTGTCAACGGGATGAGCCGGCGTGGGTGGATCTCGGCGGGGGACACCGCGCCCGCTGTTGGCGGGTATGATGTGCCGGCTCCGGGGGACGCCTCCCGAAGGTTGGCAGCCTTCGGGAGGGTGCTGAGTCACTGCGAGTCCGGGCCCGGCGTCTCCGCCTTGAACCCGCGCTTGACTTCCCGCACATCCTTGGTCACCTCGTTGAGCCGGAATTCGATCGAGCTGAGGATCCAGAACTGGAAGTGTTCGACCTTGCTCTGTTTGTGGATCATCCAGATGATCTTAATCGACACGAGCAGCACGCCCAACTCGATGGACACGAGCGGCGGGAGGGGGCTGCTGAAGTCCAGCGCGTGCCGGAGCACATCGTGGCACAAGAGCAGGACCAGGATGGCCACGAACACGATGTTGAGGAGCTTGTCGCGTTTGGATTGGTCCACTCCTCCGACGCGGCCCAAGATGG
>JAJRTI010000528.1 GCA_024278415.1 Planctomycetota bacterium
GACACCTCTTTCAGTAGCGCATCACGACTCATAACGCCCTTTCCCAGAGCAGCCTGCCGAAAGAGCGCCATCACTTCGTTGCGATCCCAGTCATTGATAGGCCTTCGTGCCATGTTTCCTCCTTGTCTCGTGAACACGATTGGCGGCGGCACAGGCTATCGCGTCCGAGCCGAGACCCGCGTGGTCGCCTGCTTCTCGTAGTACTCAGCCGTGTTGCGGTCGGCCGTCTTCTTGCCCAGTTCGTCGAACAGCTTGGCCAGATCCTCGCAGCCGTTTCCCTTCACGCCCTTGATCGTGAACTCGACCTCGCCGTCGGGCCGGATGACGAACTCGATCTCTTGCTTGCTTACCATTTGCGCACCACCAATCGGATGGACTTGTCGGCTTGCACTTTGTCCTCGACGACGCGGAAGCCGGCGGCCGCGGCTTGCTTCATGATCTTACGCCGCGCGTAGTGTTGGGTCACTTCGCGCACAAAGTTTTTGGGCACGTGCATGTCGTCGCCCACGAGTTCGAACGTGCCGTCTTTCCTCTTGCGGAAGCCCACTTCGCCCTTGGCTGTGGTCACGGCGACGTCGACGCTTCGCTGGCCCTGCCACCCGCGCACGGAGCCACGGTCGGCCACTTGGCACTTCATGTCCTCCAATGCCAAGCGGAGGCAGTCCATATCCTTGATACGGGTGGCGATGGTGACGAATTTGGACATGGCGGCGCCTCCGGGTTGGGATTGTGACGGGAGCCGGATTCTATCACGGCCTTGGGGAGGCTGCAAGGTCGGCAAGCGCCACATGAGTGGGGGATGCCCCCAACGCGGCCTACGGCCGCAACCCAAGCAGAGCCAGAGCACCACGCGCTCGCGAAAGAGGCGCGAGGGCCTTATCGTCTCACTCTGAGCCAGCCATGCTTCGGTGACAGGTGAATCCCGAAAGGGATTCCGTCCTAAAGCCCAGGGGTGCGAGCGCTGCTCGCAACCCTGGGATGGTGCGCCTCGCGGGCCCAACGCCAACGGCGTTGCGTCGGCTTGCTTGGCGTAGCGCACAGGGACGCAACCCCATTCGGGGTTGATTCGTCATGCGGGCTATCCACCCAGGGTTGCGCACGGAGTGCGCAACCCTGGGCTTTAGGACACAACGCCGTTGGCGTTGGTTTTCCGGCACAACTGATGGGAAAGGGACATGCCAAGCGCCCCTTCGTTGCATCCACGCCACCGCGCCAGTATACTGGGCATCTCGCATGTTCGACCTCAACCGTGATCCCTGCTGAACTGATACACATGAACCTCCAAGAACTGATCCTCAAGCTGCAAACCTACTGGGCCGACTATGGCTGTGTGCTGGGCCAGCCCTACGACGTGGAGACCGGCGCGGGCACGTTCAACCCCGCGACGTGCCTGCGGTCGCTGGGGCCTGAGCCGTGGAAGGTGGCGTACGTGGAGCCGTCGCGGCGCCCCGCAGACGGCCGCTACGGGGACAACCCGTTCCGCGTGGTGCAGCACCACCAGTTCCAGGTCATCGTCAAACCCGCGCCCGACGACGCGCAGGACATCTACCTCCAGAGCTTGCGGGAGCTGGGCATCGACCTGGCCGCGCACGACGTGCGGTTCATGGAGGACGACTGGGAGTCGCCCACGCTCGGAGCGACCGGGCTCGGGTGGCAGATTTGGCTCGACGGCTTGGAGATCACTCAGTTCACCTACTTCCAGCAGGTGGGAAGCATCGAGTTGGACGAGGTGTGTCTCGAGCTGACGTACGGGCTGGAGCGCATCGCCATGTTCCTTCAAGACAAGGACGACATGTTCGACTTGGAGTGGGCTCCGGGGTTCACGTACCGAGAGGTGCGGCATCAGGAGGAGTATCAATTCTCGAAGTATAACTTCGAGTTGGCCGACGTGGACATGCACGTGAAGCTGTTCGACATGTACGAGGCGGAGTGCAAGCGGCTCCTCAAGGAGGGGCTCGTGCTGCCGGCGTACGACTACGTGCTCAAGTGCTCGCACACGTTCAACGTGCTCGACGCGCGCGGCGCGATCGGCGTCACGCAGCGCACGGGCTACATCACGCGTGTGCGGCAGATGGCGCGTGGCTGTGCCGAGGGATACGTGAAGATGCGGGAGGAGATGGGGCATCCGCTGCTCGCCGCGAGCTGATTGTTACACGTGCTTCCCCAGAATCCAGAACCCAGAACCCGCAACGCTCCCATCACAATCCTGGTGTCGCCGGTGGATTGTGACGGCTGTCATGTATACACGCTTGCGACGGGCAGATCGCCCTACTACGAGCCACCTGCGCTTGCCGCAGATCGTTCCATCCAGATCTAGAAGCTACCCATGAAGCACATGCGCGCGCTGGCCGTGAGCCTTGTTTTCCTCTGCGCCGCAGGCCTTACGTTTGCCCAAGAGTGGACGCGCTTCCGCGGGCCCAACGGCACGGGCATCGGCAAGGCCGAGGGCCTGCCCGCGACGTTCACTGAGCAGGACTTCGCCTGGCGGGTCCAGCTCCCGGGCCGCGGCCACTCGTCGCCGGTGCTCTGGGGCGAGCGCATTTTCCTCACCTGCGCCAAGGGGAAGGAGGGCGTCCGCTACGTCGTGTGCATCGACGCCCGGGACGGCAAGCAACTCTGGCAATGGGAGGACCGTTTCGAGCGCTATCGACAGAACGCGCTCAACAGCTACGCGGCGTCGACGCCCGCGGTGGATGCCAAGCGCGTGTACGTGGCGTGGGTCAGCGGCAAGACGTTCATCGTGCAGGCGCTCGATCACGACGGCAAGCCGGTGTGGAAGCGGGAGCTGGGCGAGTACCAGGCCCGGCACGGCGCGGGCGCATCGCCCATCGTGTTGGGCGACATGGTGATCGTCGGGAAGGATCAGCGCGGCAAGGGCAGCGCACTTTTCGCTCTGGACTCCGCAACCGGCGAAACGAGATGGCGGGTGGAGCGCCGCAGCGCCGGTGCGAGCTACATTACGCCTACGTTGCTCATGCGAGAAGGCCGGCCGGGCGAGGTGGTCTTCGTGAGCGTCGCCCATGGCTTTACCGGCGTCGATCCCATGACGGGCCAGGTGAAGTGGGAGACGGGCGCACTGTTCAAGCAGAAGAGCGTCGCGTCGCCGGCCATTGCAGGCGACGTCATCTTCTGCTCGGCCGGCCGCGGGGGCAAGGGCACAGAGTCCGCAGCGATCCGAGTGCGCGGCGGCAAGGCGGCGAAGGTCTATGAATTGAAGCAAGACCTCCCGTACGTGCCCACGCCCATCGTCGTGGCCGGCCTCATGTATGTGTGGAGCGACCACGGCGCCGTCACCTGCGTCGAGCCGGCCACGGGCAAGATCGTGTACCGGCAGGCAGTGGGCGGCAAGTTTTTCAGCTCCCCGGTCTGCGTGGGCGATCATCTCTATGGGATCAGCCGCAAGGGCGAGGTGGTGGCGGTCAAGGCGGGGAGGGAGTTCGAGATCCTCGGCAGGAGTCGGTTGCCGGAAGGCACGGAGGCCACCCCGGCCATCGCGAACAACGCGATGTACATCCGCACGTTCAACCAGCTTATGTGCCTGCGGGGCAAGCGCGGCTTGTAGGCGGTATGCCCATAAGGGCGTAACAAATGCGCATTTGTGCAGGCCTCCGCACGGCATGTCCGTGCGGAGCCACGATTGGGAGCCAGACGGAGTTCACTGTTCTCTCCTTCCCCTTGCCTTTCCGCTCGGCATGCCGAGCGGAAAGGCAAGGGGAAGGAGCAGTGGCTTGGGAGGCGTTCAGTTGGCCGCCAATCGTGGCTCCGCAGGGGCATGCCCTGCGGAGGCGTCGCTTGAGTCGGAGCGGCCGCCCCATCTCGCCCGACAGGGTGAGGGCCCACGCTCTTATTGCGGCCGGAACGACAACGTGTTGTCGATGTGTGGTGCGCGAGGTGACGCGGCTTGTAGTAGGGCGATTCATCGCCCGTCGCCGGCTCGGCAGAAACGGGCGATGAATCGCCCCATGAACGGCCTGACGGCGTGGCGCCCTACTTGACGCGGTGCATTTTCCCCGCGATGTCGCGCAGGAACTCCGGCGGCGACAGCAGCAGCTTGCCGTGCTTGCACTCGACATACTCGCGCCCCAACACCGCGCTGGAAGGGGGGTCTCGCCACTCGACGCGATACCGGCCCTCCTCCATGCCGAGCAGCGTCACTTTCGCATCCCGCACCGGCGCGCTGGGGTTCTTTGGCCAGGACGCGTCCTCGTTAAGCAGCCAGACCACGGCCCTGGATGGCCACGCGACGCCAAAGGGGCGCACGCGGGGCGGCAACTGCGCGGCCGGCCTGGGCCACACGTTGACAAGTTCGATCCAGTCCAAGTAGAGCCAATCGGCGCCCCGGTTTTCGATCGTGACCGTGTGGGCGCCTTTGGGGATTTTGGCCGCGAGCGTGATGTTGTACTCTTTGCGCACCTTGGCCTTTCTGTCGCGGTTGCGGAGTCGGTTGCTGTAGACCGAATGGCCGTCGACCGAGACGGAGAGGACCGCGCCAAAGGAGACGGAGTTGAGGTGCATGCGCACGAGTGCGCGTTTGGCGAACGCGGCTCGGATCTGCACCGGCTGCCGGCGCGCGGCTTGGCGCCGGCCCTGCAAGAAGGCATGGAACACCTTCTGCTTGCCGATGGAGTCGGGCGCGGCGATGTCGAGGAGCTTGGCCTCCACGCGCCTGTCCCAGTTGGTCTCCGGCAGCAGCCGAACCGTGAACGGCTTGCCTCGGGGGGCCCTTTCTTTCGCTAAGTTGTGCGGTTTCTCGAAGCGTGCGGGCGCCATGCCGGCCGCGCCCATGGGCACATCATCGAGGAACTCCGAGAGGTTGCGCCAGATCACGTACAGACCTTCGGGGTGGATGTAGTTGTCCCACCACCAGGGCATGGCCGTGCCGGCCGCGCCGCTGAGCGCACTCGCCCAAATGGCTTGATGGAGGGCCTGGCCGAGGGGGTCTTTCTGGAGGGTGCGCTTGGCTCCGGCAGACTCGACTCCATATTCGCCTACGAGCACCGGCTTGCGGTATTTGGCGAACATGTCGGCCGCGAGCTTGGTGAGCGCGCCCGCGGGATCGGGCCGGTTGTAGCAGTGGTTCTGCACGAAGTCCATTTCGGGCATGCGCCACACCCGGTCGGCCGCGCGGTCGCTGTAGAAGCTCGTGGTCACGAGGTGGCGGTTGGGGTCCATGCGCTTGAGGTACCGGGCCATGTCCTGGTGCCAGCCCTCGACGGCTTTCGCGGTGACGCCGCGCTCGGAGTAGGCGAGGTCGACCTCGTTCCACAGTTCCCAAGCGAGCAGGTGCGTCGAGTAGCCCCAGCGCGCCACAATGTAGCGGAGGCGGTTTCGGTAGAGTTCCTTGGCCTCCCGGCTCGTGAAGAATTGCCCCGGCGTGCGGCACGGCCCCCCGAGTTTTGTGTTGTACGGGTTGTGATGCCAGTTGTCGTTCTTGCCCCATTGGTCCTTGCGCGTGCGGAGCATGCCGTGGTAGTCGAGGCAGAGGATCAGGTAGATGCCTTGCCGCTCCGCGAGTTCGAGCACGTAGTCGAGCGCCCAGGCTTGGTCGAGCGAGTAGTGGGCCAGCGACTTGGGGGTCGCCTCGATGCCGAAAGCCCAAGGGGACATCCAAATGCGCGCGGCGTTCATGCCGGAAGAGCGATGGATCGCGAACCACGTGTCGTAGCTGAACGTGCCCAAGAGGCCGCCCCAGCAACTGCACTCGCCCAGCAGGAACAGAGGCAGACCGCTGTCGAACTCGAAGCTGCGCCGGTCCATGGGCTCGACGTGCACAAAGCCAGAGCCGGTGCTGGACCGGACGCGCAACTCGCCTTCCCACTGCCACAGGGTGACGTTGTCGCGCTTGAACACGACGCGGTAGAGGTGGCGGCCAATCTCAGTGGGGCAGTAGCGGATGCGCCAGTCGCCCGGGCCAGCCGCGGCAAGCTGCTCGACTTTTTCCCCCTTCTTGTTTGTGACGATGGCGCGGGCGAACGGCTCGTAGTAGAAACCGTGGACGACGACCTGCTTGTGCGACGGAGTCGTTAACGTCGCGGTCAGGTCGGACGCGGCCGGGTCGAAGGGCTTGTCCCCGCGCTCGGCCTGGATGGCGATCTCGAAGCGCGAGTAGAGCGCCGGCTCTGCTGGCGTCGCCGTGAGGCGCGGCCGCGCGGCGGA